>JAEUTR010000053.1 GCA_016787365.1 Bacteroidia bacterium | reverse complement strand
CATAACTCGATTTTTGTCCTGCTTCCAACTTAAAATCCTGTTTTAAAGTTTTTACAAAATCATTTTTTAAGGAATAAATATCAAGTCCCCCGTTTATATTTCCATAAAGCAAATACGGATTTAAAAATTCATCATTATTTAAATCATAATAACGCGTTTCAAAATTTTGTTCAGTTTTATTACCAAAATGTGCGTAATCCAAATCTGTAGTAAGCTCGGTTCCTAAAGTATCAAAGCTATGTTTATAATTAAGATTAGCCGAATAATTATGCCAATGATCTTTTGAACGATTTGTTGTTTTATAAGTAGATGCCTTTGTATTTGAATGATCAAGTACAGAAGCAATATTGTCTCCTTTAGGATTAAACTTATTACTTATCCCACTTACAACAAAACCAAACGTATTATTTTTATTAGCAAAATAATCTATTCCTGCTCTTGCAATATGGTTGTTAAAATCAAATTTTAAATAGTTATCCTGATTATATGCCCCAATAAATGTATCGTTTTTATAAAACCGTCTGTCTAATTTCAAATGAGAGAATGCTTCTCGATAAGCATAACTATATGTACCAAATACATTTATTTTTTTGTTACGGTGATTTACTGAAATACTGTTATTGGTTTTCATATAAATACCTTGACCATATGAACTAGAGATATTGCCATTAGTACCAATATGTTTGTCTTTTTTTAATTTAATATTGATAATTGCCGAACCTGCCGCATCATATTTTGCAGACGGATTTGAAATCATTTCAATTTTTTCAATAGAAGAAGATGGTATGCCTCTTAAATAATTAGCTAAATCCGAACCGGTCATAGGAGTTGGTTTTCCATCAATCCAAATTGCAATACCTGACTTGCCATTTAAACTCACATTATCATTATTATCTACTCTTACTCCTGGCGCTTTTTCTATCAATTCAAAAGCAGAGGACCCCGCAGCATTAATACTATTTTCAACATTTAATACTACTTTACCCTTTTCTCTTTCTATGTATGGTTTTCTGGCTATCACCGCTACTTCTTTTAATTCTACTTCCGATTTTTGTAAAGTAATGTCGGAAAGAACTAATGAAGAACTTAAATTAATTGGAGCAGAAATATATGGTTTGTAACCAATCACATTTATTTGAATGAAATATTGATTGGACTTAATATCACTAAAATTAAATTTCCCTTTTTCATCTGTAAACTCATTTTTAACCAAAGACGAATCTGAGCTTCTCAGTAATTGTACAATAGCATCAGCCACTGATCCGGATTCCGGATTTACAACTTTACCAGATACATTAAAGGTTTGTGCATTTATTTTAAATGAAAAAATAAACAACCAAATAAAAAACAGAGCTCTTAAGCAGGTTTGCATGAACGATTTCATTTTACTGACAGTTATTAATAATTGTTTTCATTACCATTTTCACATGTTCTTCTTTTGCAATTCCAATTCCTTTTAATGCTTTATTTCGATAATTTTCTACTATTAACGAAGCAGATTCAATTATTTGTAATCCTGAATTTGTAATCGTTAAATTGGATTTCCGTCTATCTTCTTTGTGAACATTTCTTTTAATGTATTTTGCCTTAACTAATAATTCTATAATGCGTGTAATTGATGCCGTGTCTTTAAAAACCGCTTCAGCTAATTCCTTTTGAGTGATTTGAGGATTTAAGTGCAAATAGTTTAAGGTTAACCATTGGTCAACAGTAATAGGTAAACCTGCATTTTTCAATTCACGTTGTGCAAATTGACGATAGGTTTTAATAGCTTTTTCGATGTAATAAAAGAGGACTGAATCAATCTTTTCCATAAATATTCTATTTAAAATCAAATTTAGTTGATATATCAATTAAATAGATTGAAATTTATACGAAAGCAGAAAATAGCCGCTGAGTGGCTAAAATTGCGGATTAGCAATTACTAAACAATAAACCACCGTTAAGTATCAATGATTTAAGTAAAGCCTTAAAATAATTTTAATGAAACCTAATTTTTAATGAGTTTAAAATTAATTGATTGGCCCGTTTCAGGAATTAATTCAAGAAAATAAACTCCAGAACTTCCTTCTATAAAAATAGAGGTATTACTACTGTTCAATGTTTCAGTCCGATTAATTTGTTCGCCTAAAACATTTCTTATAATCAGTTTTGTTCCATTGGATTTATTAGTTGCATTGATGGTTACTGATCCTGTTGTTGGATTAGGAAAAACGGCAAAGCCTTCCATCATTAATACTTTGTCTTTTAAAGACGTTACAACACTATTATTTTCAAACGCTCCTATGTCAGGCTTATTTCCATAATAATTTAAATTTGTGATATCACTGATATTATTTACAATAACACCTTTGTCAATTAAAGGACTAGTGTTATTCAAATGAAAATTGTGTTGAGCAGGATTTACAAAATCAGGAGATAATGTATAGCCTCTTATATTTAAACTTAACGTATCATTATTACCCGACTGCAATTGCAAATGGTTTAGCAGCAAAGGTAATGTTTGATCATTGAAACAATTGGTTGTACCATGGTTAGGATTTACGGCTCCAACAAAGCCATCAGCCGAATAATAATTATCAGTAAAAGAACTGAACTGAAAGCGAGTATTTGAATTAGAGTTTTCAAAATTATGGATACAATAAGATGCA
>JAEUTR010000046.1 GCA_016787365.1 Bacteroidia bacterium | reverse complement strand
AACACACCATTATCTTTCGATAAATGGTGTGTGTGTATGTTGATGTATGATTTCATTATTTTTACACTTCGACTCAGCTCAGTGTGACAAATAATTAAAGCGCTTGAGAAAAACCTTCTCTAATTTCGTCAGCAACGTACTGACCACCGTATAATTTATCTTTAATTTTTGAAAAACTTTCGATGGTGTATTTTACATCTTCTAATGTATGCATAGCTGTTGGAATTAAACGTAAAATAATCATTCCTTTAGGAATAACAGGATAAACAACCATTGAACAGAAAATTCCAAAATTTTCACGTAAATCAATCACCATATTGGTTGCTTCTGGAATTGAACCACGCATATAAACAGGTGTTACAGGTGTATTAGTTACACCAATATCAAATCCTGCTTCTACTAAGCCTTTTTGTAAAGCTGCGGAAATTTCCCATAATTTAGTACGGTATTCTGGGTGTTTATTAATTAATTCTAAACGTTTCAATAAACCATAAACCAATGGCATTGGCAATGATTTAGCAAATATTTGAGAACGCATATTATAGCGTAAATACGTTACTACTTGTTTTGTAGAACTAATATAACCTCCAATTAATGCAAATGATTTGGCAAATGTGCCAAAATAAATATCAATACCATCTTGACAACCTTGTTGTTCTCCTGTTCCTCCACCATTTGGACCTAATGTACCAACACCGTGTGCATCATCTACAAATAAACGGAAGGTGAATTTTTTCTTTAGTTCAACAATCTCTTTTAATTTTCCCTGATCTCCGCGCATTCCAAATACACCCTCAGTAATTACTAAAATTCCACCGCCAGTTTGTTCTGCTAAACGTTGAGCACGAATTAATTGTTTTTCACAATCTTCAATATCATTGTGTTTAAAAACAAAACGTTTACCCATATGTAAACGTACACCATCTAAAATACAAGCGTGAGATTCAGCATCGTATACAATCACATCATGTCTATCAACTAATGCGTCAATAGCAGAAACCATTGCTTGGTAACCAAAATTACATAAAATAGTATCTTCTTTTTTTGATAATTTAGATAAACCTTGTTCTAATTGCTCATGTAAATCAGAGTTTCCACTCATCATACGAGCACCCATTGGTAATGCTAAACCAAATTTAGTTGCGCCTTCAATATCTGCCTGTCTAACTTCAGGATGATTTGCTAATCCTAAGTAGTTATTTAAACTCCAGTTTAATAATTGTTTTCCTCTAAATCCCATGTGAGGAGAAACATCTCCTTCTAATTTTGGGAATGTAAAATAACCGTGAGATGCTTTTGAATGCTCTCCGATTGGTCCCATATTTTTTTCTATTTTCTCGAATATATCTTTCATAAAGTAGTGATTAGCTGTGAGTGAAAAGTGATTAGGTTCTAAAACTATGTTTAATTAATATTTTAAAGGCTCAAAATTAATAAAATTAAATGACTTTTTTTATGACTCTAAGCATGTGTGAGTATTTTTTATTATCGGAGTGAAAAATACCATAATGATCAAACTTGTCAATACGCACACAACCGCTAGCGTGAATAATTTGCTGGTTTTCTAATACCATACCAACATGTACGATATTTCCTTCTTCGTTATCAAAAAAGGCTAAATCGCCCGCTTCGGCTTCTTCTACAAAACTTAAAGGCGTCCCAATTTCAACTTGCTGACTGGCATCACGAGGCAATTGATATCCATTTAATTTATATACTAATTGTGTAAAACCTGAACAATCAATTCCAAAAGGACTACGCCCACCCCACAAATATGGGGCATTTAAAAACAAATAAGCCGTGTCCTTTATTTCTTTTACGTTCTTTTTAACATTAAAATCAGAAGTTTGCCCTTCAAACAGATATTCAGAACTTCCAATTTTTAACTTGCCCTCTTTAAAATTAGGTAAGCTTGCGCCAACTGTCAGAGGAAATACTGAATTAGTATCAATATTACTTATTACCTGAACCAACTCCGAACTTAAAATATGAGTCTTTAAACTTTTAAAGTCTGCATCTGAGATCCGGGTATGTTGTTTTATACTAATCCAGCATGGATAATTATCATAATTAGTTGTAATCCTAAGCCAATCATCACCTTCCTCTATAATAGTATAAGTTTCGCCGAATAATAGCTGAGTAACCATTTCGCTAGTACTAGCAGGTTCTTTTCTGCAAGGAATAACACTAAGAGAACAAATACCAAAACTCATGGAGCTAAATTAAACCTTGTATAGACAATACGTTAATCATTCTTAAATAGTTATTCACTATCCATTATTAATTGACGAGATAAAAACATTAGTCGTAATTTTGCTTTCTTTTTTTACCACATCCTTATGAAAATTCTATATACAAACATCAAACAATATAAGTTATACTTATTTCTAGCATTAATATTGGCCACTATTAATATCTGTTTTTCTTTAAGCGATTCTATTATTACTGGTAAAGCCATTAATAATGTGGCTATTAAAATAAATACGTTTAATACTTTCACGGATTTTTCTAAAGCTATTATTCCTTGGCTATTATTATCCATTGGTGCCGCTATGGTATCCAGAATAGCAAAAAATTTTCAGGATTATTTTACAAATATTATTATTCAAAGAGTTGGCGCTCAAATGTATACCGACGGCATCCAAAAAGCACTTCAATTACCGTATCAAGATTTTGAAGATCAACGTAGCGGCGAAACTTTAGGGAAATTGCAAAAAGTGAAAATTGATAGTGAGAAATTTATTACGATTGCCATATCATTGGTATTCCAATCTATTGTTGGAATAGGCTTTGTAATGTTTTATGTTACTCAGTTTGATTGGAAACTTTCCCTTTTGTTTTTGGCTACAGTACCTGTTATAGGAGTTGTTAGTTCTTTTTTAGGAAAGAAAATAAAAGTGATTTCAAAACAAATATTAGGAGAAACAACAGCATTAGCAGGCGCTACTACCGAATCACTGAGAAATATAGAACTAGTAAAAAGCTTGGGTTTAACTAATCAGGAAGTGGAGCGTCTAAATATAACTACCATTAAAATTTTAGGATTAGAGCTTAAAAAAGTACGTTTTATCAGAAGTTTAAGTTTTATTCAAGGATCAACCGTTCATTTTGTAAGAACTTGTTTAGTGTTTGTGTTATATTATTATGTTTTTCAAAAAACAATTTTACCAGGTGATTTAATTACCCTCATGTTTTTCTCGTTTTTTATTTTTAATCCAATGCAAGAGTTAGGAAATGTCATTATTACGTATAATGAAACAAAGGCATCAATGGAAAATTATGCAAAGTTAATGAATTCGGAAAGTGAAGCTAAGCCCGAAAATCCAAAACCTATGGGACTGATAAACAACTTACACTTCTCTAATGTAACATTTAAACACCAAACTGCCAATTCATATGCGGTGAAGGATATTTCGTTTGAAGCACATGCAGGAGAAACCATTGCCTTTGTTGGGCCTTCAGGAAGCGGAAAAACCACTTTAGTAAAAATGTTAGTTGGATTATATAATCCCAATGAAGGTGATATTTTTTATAACGAGAAAAATGCTAAAGAAATTGACTTAACAGAACTAAGACAGCAATTAGGATTTGTAACTCAGGATGCTCAGTTATTTAGTGGTACTATTAAAGACAATTTATTGTTTGTAAAGCCTGATGCAACCGATGAGGAAATAAATGATGTATTACAAAAAGCCGCCTGTCAGAATTTATTAAAACGTGCTGAAAATGGTATAAATACTACCATTGGAGAAGGTGGAATCAAAGTGTCTGGAGGAGAAAAACAACGTTTATCAATTGCCAGAGCACTATTAAGAAACCCAAGCTTATTAATTTTTGATGAAGCAACTTCGGCTCTTGATTCAATTACAGAAGAAGAAATTACCCAAACCATTAGAAATATTTCTTCAAAAAAAGATCAGATTACTGTTTTAATTGCCCATCGCTTATCCACTATTATGCATGCAGATAAAATATTTGTATTAGAACAAGGCCAAATTATTGAGAAAGGCAAACATCAGGATTTACTAAATGAAAAAGGATTATATTATGCCATGTGGAGGCAACAAATTGGTGAAAGAAAGTAAAAAAACACTGCTTTATATTGATTACATAACAGATACAGACCAAACTAATTCAACTTCAGGAATTAAATTGTATTTTTAGAACTGTTTTCCAAACTGATCTAATCAATGAAAAAATTATTTTTAATCTTTGCCTGCTTTACATTATCTCATTCTATCATAGCTCAGGAAGTTAACAAACATATTTTATTCACCAGTATTTATGATTATCTGGACGAGCTTGCCAATACCAAAATCATAGAATTAAATTCGGTAGTAAAGCCCTACTCAAGAAATCTTATATATACTAAGCTTCATGAAGCCGAAGCAAAAAGGGAATTACTGACCAAGCGTCAACAAAAAGACTTGGATTTTTTCTTAAAAGATTATAATAAAGAAGTTATACCCAATAAAAAATTCAAAAGGCGTTTGGACTTATTTTACTACAGAGATTCATTATTTCAATTTACATTTAATCCTATATTAGGATATACCTATTCTAAAAACGAAAATGGTTACGCTACTCACAGATGGAATGGTCTGGAAATGAATGGTAGCGTTGGTAAAAATTTCGGATTTTATTTTAGTCTGAGAGATAATGGATTTTACAATGTATTGTCAACACCTAATTTTTTGAATCAACTGCCGGGAGGAAACTATAAGCCTTTACAGGGAACCAACAAGGCCAGAACTGATTTTGATGAAGCCAGAGGAGGAATAAGTTATGGTTGGAAATGGGGTTCAATCAGTTTATTAAAAGATAATTTTTCGTGGGGAAATAATTATAATGGAGCCAATATATTTTCCGGCAAACAACCATCCTTTTCTTACCTGAGTTTTAAACTCAAACCAACTAAATGGTTTGAGTTTAATTATATACACGGATGGTTAGTATCTCAAGTAGTTGATTCATCAAAAACATATGGTGTAGGAAGCGGATTAAGAAAAAGCTTTTACCCGAAGTTTGTAGCGGCCAATTTATTTACTGTGAAACCATACAAAGGTATATACATATCTTTAGGAAATT
>JAEUTR010000045.1 GCA_016787365.1 Bacteroidia bacterium | reverse complement strand
TCATAAACAATTTTTTAAAAAAATAAAATGAGCACAGGAACAGTAAAATTTTTTAATGAAACTAAAGGTTTTGGTTTTATTAAAGAGGACGAATCAGGAAAAGAGTACTTTGTACACGTAACAGGTTTATCAGACAAAATCAGAGAAAATGACAATGTTACCTTTGAAATTCAAGAAGGTAAAAAAGGATTAAATGCAGTAAACGTAAAACTAGCTTAGTTATATAATACCATTTAAAATTTTATCCCCGAAAATAATATTTTCGGGGATTTTTTTTGCTTCTATTTTTCTAAAAACACATATAAAAGATTGAATTCAGTAAAAAAATGGTATTTTAGACGACTAATTAAAAACTCAAAACTAATTTATGACACAAGCTACTGAACCAAAGACAGGACATCCAAAAGGTCTTTATTTCTTATTCTTCACAGAAATGTGGGAACGTTTTTCTTATTACGGAATGCGTGCAATTTTCATTCTGTTTATGACCAAAGTATTATTAATGAAAGATAATGAAGCGTCAGAAATATATGGAAGTTATACAGGGCTAGTATATTTAACGCCATTATTAGGGGGTTATTTATGTGATAAATTTTTGGGAAATAGAAGAAGTATTATTGTTGGAGGTGCTTTGATGGCTTTGGGTCAGTTTTTAATGTTTTTAAGCGCCAGTGTTGGTACAGATGGTGGCGTTTCCATCATGTGGGCAGCTTTAACGGCAATTATTATAGGTAACGGATTTTTTAAACCAAACATTTCTACGATGGTTGGTCAATTATATCCAGCTGGCGACAGAAGGATTGACAGTGCATTTACGATTTTTTACATGGGTATTAATTTAGGTGCATTTTTCTCTCCATTAATTTGTGGGTCTATGGATTTCAAATGGGGTTTTTTAATGGCATGCATTGGTATGATAATTAGTTTGGTTTGCTTTGTTCTATTTCAAAAGAAATATTTGATCTCTGAAGAAGGTAAAGAAATTGGATTGCCTGTAAAGAAGCTTGATATAAAAAACGTTTTTGTTATTATTGGCTCTATTGCAATTATTTTTTTCATGCTTAACTTTAAACAATTATTTAAAACGAATCTGGATGTAATTGGTTATTTTATTTATGGAGCTATGATACTGATGCCAATAATCATTTTAACAGATAAAAGCTTGACTAAAATTGAACGAAATCGTATTATAGTGATCTTCATCTTAGCATTTTTCGTAATTTTTTTCTGGGGTGCTTTTGAACAGGCTGGAGCTTCACTAACTTTATTTGCCGACAGACAAACGAATCGTACTATTTTTGGCTGGGAAATGCCTGCATCTTATTTTCAATCTGTGAATCCTTTAGCTGTTATATGTTTAGCGCCTGTATTTTCATTAATCTGGGGCTTTCTATACATCAGAAAACTTGAACCATCTTCTCCAAAAAAAATGGCTTTAGGTTTAGCTTTAGTTGCATTGGGCTACATCATTATTGCATTTGCAGTAAAAGGGTTAGGTATTAGCGATAAAGTAAGCATGTGGTGGCTATTTGCCTTATATATTGTTCACTCTATGGGTGAATTATGTTTATCACCAATAGGTTTATCTATGGTTTCCAAACTGGCTCCTTTACGCTTATCATCCTTAATGATGGGAACTTGGTTTCTTGCCAATGCTGCCGCTAATAAGTTTGCAGGAACATTAAGCGCGTTAATCCCTCCCACTCCTGATCCTGCAAATCCAACGCCTTTAGAGTTTCCTTCATTCGTTGGATTTCAGATAACTAACCTTTATGAATTTTTCATGGTGTTTATTTTAATGACTGCAGCAGCTGCGGGAATTTTATTTGTATTAAGTTCTTGGTTACAAAAAATGATGAAAGAAGGACATGTTGAAGGACACGTTGAAGAATTACGTTAATAACTTCTAAATTTAAATGAACCCTAATAAACCTATTATTAAAAAGGTTTGTTAGGGTTTTTTATTAAAATAAAAAAATACCATGGAAAAACAACTAACAATAGAAGAAATACAAGACTTTAAAGGTAAATACCCAAAACAAATTTGGCCTTTATTTTTTAGTGAAATGTGGGAACGTTTTTCGTTTTACGGAATGCGAGGAATGTTGGTGTTTTTTATGATTAACCATCTTAACTTTAATGAAGTTGTTGCTAATTTGCAGTATGGGGCCACGCAAGCTTTTGTGTATGCCTTTACATTTGTGGGAGGATTGTTTGCTGATAAAATATTAGGAAAACGTCGTTCCTTATTTTGGGGTGGCATTTTAATGATCATTGGAAGTGTTTTATTGGCAATCAATCCTAGTGATTTCTTTTTTCTAGGAATTGCGTTTAATGTAGTTGGTACTGGTTTCTTTAAACCAAATATTTCAAGTATGGTTGGTAATTTATATAAAGATGGTGACCATAGAGTGGATGCTGGTTTTATGTTGTTTTATGCCGGTGTTAATGCTGGTGCTTTTTTTGGTGGCTACGCTTGTATTGCCATAGGTAAAGGAGAAATGATATCATCATTAGTACCTGAAGCTATGCGATGGAACGTTGCCTTTGGATTATCATCTGTATTTATGATGATTAGCTTATTAACCTTTACTCAAACACAGAAAAAATTAGGTAATATTGGTTTATCTCCTTTATTACATTTACCTAAAAATACAAGATTAATAAGAGAAATACTCACTTTTATAGGCTCATTAATTGCAGTGCCAGTCATTATGTTTATGGTTGCTAAAACAGAATATACAGATTGGTTTATGTATACCATTGGACCACTTGCCGTATTGTATGTTGTTTTTGAAATGAGAAATTTTTCGGTAGTTGAAAATAAAAAAATAATAGCAGCCTTATTATTTATGATTTTCTCTATTTTCTTTTGGGCATTTTTTGAGCAAAGCGGCGGTTCATTAAGTATTTTTGCAGCGAATAATTTAAGCGACTCTATTCTTGGAATTCCTTTAGACCCAAATGGTGTAAACAATTCATCCAACTCTCTGTATGTCATTGTTTTCGCTACTCCATTAGGTTTATTATGGTTATGGTTAGCAAACAGAAAAGCCGAACCTAATACCATTGTAAAATTTGGCTTAGGCTTTATCTTTTTAGCAATAGGTTTCTACATTTTTTATTCAAGTAAATT
>JAEUTR010000041.1 GCA_016787365.1 Bacteroidia bacterium | reverse complement strand
AAACCTCATAACTTATTATATAGAGCTTTGATTATATTGGATTGTAGGTAAAACTATTAATCAATAATTCTCTATCTCTATTTTTTTATTACATTTGCTGCAGATCTTTAGGGGTGCTTTTTTGAAATTATGAGTTATGAGGTATAAATTATGAGTGCTAGTCATTTATAATTTATCAATCATCATTCATATTTAATGAAGCTGAGATTATACCCATTACAAATAAACGCCAAACGTTTGTTTGTATGCACCTGATCAGGGTAATGCCTGCGTAGGGAAACAGTTAACAACGATATCGCATCCCCTTGCGATGTTATTATTAACAATTAAAAAAAGTAAAAAATGAACTTTAAAACAATCAAAAAAGCAATGGCATTAGCCTTGTTCACGTCCTGCTCGTATATCTTGCAGGCGCAACTGACTCTGAGTGGTTTTGTTACCTCTCCTGAAAAAACACCGATTCCTTTTTCTGTGATAGGAATTAAAAACACATTTTTATCAACGCAGTCTAATTCATTGGGCTTATTTGAATTTAAAAATTTAAAACCCGGTACTTATGTTTTAATTACTAAGTGTGTTGGCTACAAACCAAAAATTGATTCGCTAAATGTTAAGGATAACATGACTTTTGAAATAGTGTTAACCCAAGAAGATATGGCACTGGATGAAGTAATTGTAAATTCAACAAGAGTTGATAAGAGTTCAGGTTTTGCACATTCGGATTTAAGTAGTGATGATATAAAAAAACAAAATGTTGGACAGGATTTACCTTATGTGTTAAATTCAATGCCGTCTGTAGTAATTAATTCGGATGCCGGAAATGGAGTAGGCTATACAGGTATGCGAATTAGAGGTACTGATGGAACACGTATTAATGTCACAATTAATGGAGTGCCTGTTAATGATGCCGAAAGTCAGGGAACATTTTTTGTAAATATGGGAGATATTTTATCTTCTGCCAATAGTATTCAGGTGCAGCGAGGAGTGGGAACTTCGGCGAATGGTGCCGGTGCTTTTGGTGCAAGTATTAATATGCAAACTAATCAGTTAAACGAAAAATCGTATGCCGAAATTAATAATAGTTACGGTTCGTTTAATACGGTTAAAAATACTATTGCAGCAGGTACAGGATTAATTAATAACCATTTTACATTTGATGCGAGAGCTTCTCGTATCAATAGCGATGGGTATATTGATAGGGCATTTTCAAAAATTGGCTCTTTTTATATTGCAGGTGGATATTATGGTAAAAAAACTGCAGTTAAAGCAATTATGTTTAGTGGTTGGGAAAAAACATATCAGGCCTGGAACTATGTACTAAAAGATAGTATTGATAATGGAAACAGAACAGATAATTCATGCGGTATGTATTACGACGCTGCTGGTAATGTTAAATACTATAACAATGAAACTGATAATTACAAACAGGATAATTATCAGTTACACTTAGTGCATACATTTAACCAAAAATTAAATGTAAGTGTAACGGGTCATTATACTAAGGGTAAAGGTTATTATGAGCAATATAAACAAGGTCAATCACTAAGCGATTACAAAATGCCGGATGTGGTAACAGCCAACGACGTTATTACAACCACTGACTTAATAAGAAGACGTTGGTTGGATAATGATTTTACGGGCGTGATAGGAAATATTAATTATAAGCCAAATACTTTATTAAATTTTGTGTTAGGAGGAGGTTATAATACGTATTATGGAAAACATTTTGGAGAGGTTATTTGGGCTCAGTTTAGTAATCCAAATGACTTTACTCCAAAATATTATGATAATCAGGCAAATAAATCGGATGCCAATGTATATTTAAAAACGACCATCAGGCCAACAGATAAGCTAACTGCATTTATTGACTTACAATACCGTACTGTTAATTACGATTTTTTAGGATTTGACACTTCTTTAGTTAATCAGCAGCAGGTGTATACAGATTTTGGTTTTTTTAACCCAAAAGTGGGATTGAATTATTTGATAACCAAGAATACTAGTATTTATGCCAGTTATGCAATTGCGAATAAGGAACCTAATAGAGATGATTTTGTAAATTCAAGCAAAAAAAGTCGTCCAAAATCAGAGCAATTAAATGATTTGGAAATTGGGGCAACTCATAGGTTTAAACAAGTGAGTATTGGCGTAAATTATTATGATATGCAATATAAAAACCAATTGGTATTAAACGGGCAAATAAACGATGTAGGTGCTTATAACCGGGTAAATGTTGAGAGTAGTTACAGAAGAGGAGTAGAGGTGGAACTAAATGCAAATATTACCAAGTATTTTACATTTAATGGTAATGTTACTTTATCTCGAAATAAAGTGAAAAATTATTCGGAATTTATTGATAATTATGATATTTATCCGGGACAGGATACCGTTAAGCATTCTAATACGGATATTTCTTTTTCACCTAATGTTGTTGCCGCCGCAAATTTTATTTTTAAACCAATAAAACATCTGGAAATTGCATTTTTAAATAAATATGTTGGGAAACAGTATTTAGATAATACATCAGATAATCAAAGATCGATTCATGATTATCTGGTAACAGATTTAAGAATTAATTATACTGTTTTTACCAAGTTGATTAAAGAACTGAATGTTGTAGTAATGATTTATAACATATCCAATACAAAATATGAAACAAATGGATATAACTATAGTTTTTATTCAGGAAATACATTGTATAAACAAAACTATTTAGCACCTGCGGCACCAACTCATTTTATGGTTGGATTAAATTTAAAGTTTTAGTATGTAAAGGTTTAATAAAAAAGGTTACCTATACCTAGGTAACCTTTTTTATTATTTCATTGAAGGATGAAGATTATCTTTCACAACTTCAAAAAAGCAGCCGGCTGCTTTTTTTATTTGCTCGGAGTCGGATTTAGGAATAACAAATTCGGAAGTTTCATTAAACAGAATTGATGATAATCCATTGTCTTTTATAGTTTCCAAATAATTAGAATCGTTTAACGAAATTAAAAAATAGGCAGATGTTTTATCTGTAGATTTGAGTTCAATAGATCTGATGTAAATTTGTTTTTTATTGGAAAGTAATAATAAGGAACTTTTTTTTCCAAATCCTAAATTGTCGCGTACAACAATTTTTAGGTAATTTTTATGGTCTTGTTTTATAAAATAAATGCGGTAATCGTTTTTAATTTTTACTTCTATTAACTTTACAAGTTCTTTTGTTTTCGAATCCTGTATAGCAATCGAATCAGGACGCAATTGAAAGTCGCATGACGTTTGACCAATACTAATGGTTAGTATGGTTAATAAAAAAAATAAAAATAATACTTTCATAATTCTATTTTTTCTTGTTAAACAAAAAAGGATAAAGCGTTATACTTTATCCCTTTACTATAACTTTGTTTTTGAATATTATTTTTGTTTAAATCCAATTAAAATAACAGCGCAACCAGAGCCGGCATTTTTATTAGCATCTAACTGTGCTTCAATAGTGCACTCTAAAGTAGATTTAACTTTAAAATCCCAATATGGAGCATTAGCATAATTTTTATTGGTAAATAACAAATGACGATCCTGATCATAAATATTAAAAATCAAATTACCATCTGATTTACCGCTACAGGCGGCTAAACGGTAAGTCGTTTCTCCAAAAAAGGTTGTATGGAATTCAGCCATTTCTTCTGAATTTAATAATAATGAACGGTACGATTGTCCGTCAGAAATAAACTGAGCAATAATGTGTTTTGCACATAAACTGGCAATAGAATCACATTGTGCTTTAGCTGTATTTGATAAACCTACAATAGATAAAATTAATAGGCCTTTGTATAAACTTTTCTTCATAATTTATTGTAGTTAATTAAGATTTTGCATTAATAATTTTATCACGAATAGCAGAAATTTTTGCTGCAATTTCATCTAATTGTTCTTTAGCAATTGTAATTTCAGTAGTACTGTTAATGAAAGTTGTTTTTTTAGCTTCATCAGTAGTAGGTTCTACGAAATTATATTTTGTAGTTACGCTTTCGTATACTTTAGCTAATTCGCTAAGTTGATTCGTTAACTCAGCAGCATCAGGTAGATTATGAGAATTTAATAATTTAATGATGCTCCCTAAAGCCTGTTTTTGTTCAGCAATACGGTATTTAATTTCATCTGTTGGTTTTTTGTTGTAAGCTATAATCGAAAAATACATACTCTCAATCCAACCGCCTGTTAAAATTAAGCTACTAATTTCTGTACGTTTATTAGTTTTTAAATAGGCATCGCTTGCTCTATAAGCAATACCAACTAACATTAACATACTGTCTTTATTGGAAATATTATCACTGATACGTTTCATTGTACTTTGATCAAAAGCAGAAGAAACACCTAATTTATCTGCTAAATTTTTCACAGCACCTAAATATCCAATAGCATCCTGAGTTTGATTATACATACTTACATAACCTAAATCAGCACCATAAATACCTAAATTTAAAGCTTTAGCATAATCAGTTGTATATTGACCATTTTTGTTGCCAGCATTTAAAATTGTTTTGTCATAAGCAACTCCCGACTTTTGAATAAGAAGTGCAGTTTGCATAGGAGAAGGAACACTGAATAATTGTCCGCCTACATTTAATGCAACAGCCTTAACTGTGTCGGTATCAGGAATATCATCACCTGTTTCACCTTCAGTTGGCTTTGGATCACCACAAGAATAAATTAATAAGGAAGCTAAACCTAAAGCAATAACTTTTGTGTTCAACTTAAAATTTTTAATGTTCATCGTCATAATTTAATTGTTTGTTGCTAAAAAACCTATGCAAGTAAATAATTTTTAGCGACATAGCCAAATATTAATTTTATACAGTTATCGACAATATTTATGAAATACCAAGAGCTTCTTCCACGTATTTAAAAGTGGATAAAATCTCCGGTTTGCCATCAATTTGAGCTACATCGTGCTCAAAATGAGCCGAAGGTTTGCCATCTGCTGTTAAAATTGTCCAACCGTCTTTTAATTGTTTAATATTTCGGGTCCCCATGTTAATCATAGGTTCAATGGCAATAACCATCCCATCTTTAATTTTAGGGCCATCGCCACGTTTTCCGTAGTTTGGTACTTCCGGATCTTCGTGTAGCTTTTTACCTAAACCATGTCCGCATAATTCACGTACTACACCATATCCATTGGCTTCGGCATGTTGTTGTATAGCAAAACCAATATCCCCAATTCTATTGCCGCTTTTAAATTGCTCAATACCAATATAAAGGCACTCTTTGGTAACATCTAAAAGTTTTTGAACTTCCGGGGCTATTTGTCCAACAGCAAAAGTATATGCATGATCTCCAAAATAGCCATTTTTAATCACGCCACAGTCTACCGAAATAATATCGCCTTCTTCTAAAGGTTTATCATTAGGAATGCCATGAACTACAGAAGCATTTAACGACATGCAAAGTGTGTTTGGAAAACCATACATGCCTTTGAAGGCAGGTACTCCACCATTGTCTCTAATATATTCTTCTGCAATTCTATCTAAATATAATGAAGTTACACCGGGTTTAATTTCTTTTGCAATAATTCCTAAGGTACGAGAAACGCTTAATGCTGATTCACGCATTAATTCAATTTCTTCTCTGTTTTTTAGTATGACCATTACTTTAACTTTTATTTTCCAAATAGCTTTTGGAAAAGTGATTTTTCTTCTTTTTTATAATTATGGTGAGCTTCTGGATTCTTCACCATATGATTAAATTCTCCACCCTCAGGATGAAGTATTTGCCAAACAGTGCTCCAACCTAAAAATCCACCAACATTTCTGTCATCAATAAAAATATCTACGTTTAATTTTCTCGGAGTATCTTCTGTAATAACTTCTTCCGGATAATTTTTATTTACTGCATAAAACTCAATTCCGTTTTGTCTACAATATTCAACAGCTTCATCTAACAAACTTCCTGTACGGTAAGTGTGTAAAATTAATTTATGTCCCTTTTTTTGCAACTCTTTAATAGTAGCAAAAGCAAACAACATTTCCTTTCCAATCCTTGGATATTGGTGTTCCACAATGGTTCCGTCAAAATCAATGGCAATAGTTTTACTATTATTCCCTATAAATTGTTGTTCCATGTTATTATAAATTCTCTGCTTTTAAAACTTTTAAATCCGAGTCTAATTCATAGTGACGAGGAATTGCTGTGCCTATCTCAAATTCTAAAATTTGTTGAGGTGTCATGTTCTCTAAATACATAATTAATGCACGTAAACTATTGCCATGAGCGGCAATCACAATATTTTTTCCTTCTTTTAATTTTGGCTCTATTTCTGATTTGAAATAAGGAATAACACGTGCTGCTGTATCTTTTAAACTTTCTCCATTTGGAGGTGCGATGTCATAACTTCTTCTCCAAATTTTCACTTGCTCATCACCGTATTTTTTAGCAGTTGCAGTTTTGTCTAAGCCTTGTAAATCTCCATACATACGCTCGTTTAAAGCTTTGTTGTATGTTGTTGGAACGTTAGGTTGACTGGATACTTCTAGTGCTAACTTTAAGGTATTTTGTGCACGTTTTAAATCGGATGCAAATGCTAAATCAAACTTGAAAGGTTTTAATTTTTCTCCAGCATTTTTTGCTTCTTGCATCCCTTTTTCTGTTAATTCAACATCTACCCAACCAGTAAATTTGTTTTCTAAATTCCAAACGCTTTGTCCGTGTCTAAATATTACTAATGTTGCCATAATTTTTTTCTAATCTATTTAATCTTATTTAAAACTCATCACTATTTAATATGCTCTTGCAAATAATACTCGCTGTGTACTTGGTTTACCGCTATAAATACAAACACCTGCTTCCTGTAAATTGTTTAATGGAATACAACGAATAGTAGCTTTTGTTTCTTCTTTTATTTTTTCTTCTGTTTCTGGTGTTCCATCCCAATGTGCATAAACAAAACCAGGCTTTTCGTCCAATACTTTTTTAAATTCTTCATATGAATTTACAGTAGTCGTTAATTCCTGATTACGAGCTTTTGCTTTATTAAATAAGTTCGCTTGGATCTCGTTTAATAAATTATCCACTAATGTATCAATGCCATCAATGCTCACGGTTTCTTTGGTTAATGTATCTCTACGAGCAATCTCCACAGTTCCGTTTGCTAAATCTCTTTCTCCAATCGCAATACGCACAGGCACGCCTTTTAATTCGTATTCTGCAAATTTCCAACCTGGACGTTGAGAGTCTCTATCGTCATATTTAACAGAAATACCCTTTGCTTGTAATTTCTTTTTAATGTCATTTGCTGTTTCCGATACTTTCGCTAAGCCTTCGTCGCCCTTATAAATAGGAACGATTACGACTTGTATTGGCGCTAATTTTGGCGGTAATACTAATCCATTGTCATCGCTATGGCTCATAATTAACGCTCCAATTAAACGTGTGGAAACTCCCCACGAAGTAGCCCATACAAATTCTTGTTTGTTATCTTTTGTTACATATTTTACATCAAATGCTTTAGCAAAATTTTGACCTAAAAAATGTGAAGTCCCCGCTTGTAAAGCTTTTCCATCTTGCATTAATGCTTCAATACAATAGGTGTCATCTGCACCTGCAAAGCGTTCATTAGCCGATTTCACACCTTTTACAACAGGTACAGCCATCCAATTTTCTACAAAGTCGGCATATACTTCCAACATTTGTTTTGTTTCAGCTATAGCTTCTTCTTTGGTTGCATGAGCTGTGTGCCCTTCTTGCCAAAGGAATTCAGCAGTACGTAAAAATAAACGTGTACGCATTTCCCAACGTACGACATTGGCCCATTGATTTACTAAAATAGGTAAGTCACGATAAGATTGAATCCAACCTTTGTATGTATTCCAAATAATAGCTTCACTGGTTGGGCGAACAATTAATTCTTCCTCTAATTTAGCCTCAGGGTCAACAATTAATTTCCCTTTATTATTTGGATCTGTCTTTAATCTGTAATGAGTTACTATGGCACATTCCTTAGCAAAACCTTCTGCATTTTTTTCTTCTGCTTCAAATAGGCTTTTAGGAATAAATAACGGAAAATAAGCATTTTGATGTCCTGTATCTTTAAACATTTTATCTAATGCTTTTTGCATATTTTCCCAAATGCCGTATCCATATGGCTTAATAACCATACAGCCTCTTACTGCTGAATGGTCCGCTAAATCCGCTTTAACAACTAAATCGTTATACCACTTACTATAATCTTCTGCGCGTGACGTTAATTCCTTACTCATGTTTATTAACAAATGTTAAATAATAATTTTTATAAAAGGGTTGGCACTTAATTTGGTAACTTTACAGTGCATTCCCCGTGCAAATTTAAACTTTTATTGGACGTTTACGTCTGATATTTTAAAAACTAATAAAATGAAAAAGTTAGTTATCATATTTAACTTAGGCTTAGTGCTTTTGACATCTTGTACCACACAAAAAATGGGGACTTCTGTCTATAATGATGATGTTTATGC
>JAEUTR010000035.1 GCA_016787365.1 Bacteroidia bacterium | reverse complement strand
GTAAACCTGTTGCATGAACAAAGATTTCTGGACCATTTTCTTCTTTAATAAATCCGAAACCTTTTGCTTCGTTGTAAAATTTTACTACTCCGTTTTTCATTTTATATAATTTAAATTGTTATTTTTTTAATTAAGCTAACTTAACGTTAACTGCGTTTAATCCTTTTTTACCTTCTTGCACGTCAAATACAACTTCGTCGTTTTCGCGAATTTCTTCTTGTAAACCTGTTGCATGAACAAAGATTTCTGGACCATTTTCTTCTTTAATAAACCCGAAACCTTTTGCTTCGTTGTAAAATTTTACTACTCCGTTTTTCATTTTTTTGTTTTTTGTGTTGTTATTATTTTATTTTATTTATTGAGCTTTATCTTTAGTGATAATAACTGCAATGCTGTTTATGAATATGGATGTTTTTTAATCACATCAATATCTTTTTTAATTAATTTTTGTATGCCTTTGAAATAAGGTAATTCTTCGTGACTACATAAAGAAATTGCTTCTCCACTCTCGCCTGCTCTACCCGTTCTTCCAATTCTATGAACATATGCTTCTGCTTGTTCAGGAATTTCGTAGTTAATAACATGTGTTAATTTATCTACGTCAATACCTCTGGAGGCAATATCTGTAGCCACTAATACATTAATCGTTCTGTCTTTAAATCCTTTCAAGGCTTTTTCTCTGTTATTTTGAGATTTATTACCATGAATAGCTTCTGCTTTGATATTGAACGTATTTAAAGCTTTTGCCACTTTATCAGCGCCATGTTTGGTTCTTGTAAAAATCAAAACATGTTTAATTTTTTTATCTTCTAAAATAAATTTTAGTAAAGCACTTTTTTTAGTTTTTTGAACAAAGTAAACCGATTGCTTAACTAAAGTAGCAGTAGATGAAACTGGATTAACAGCCACGCTTACCGGATTTTTTAAAATCGTATTAGCCAGTTTCATAATATTAGGTGCCGCTGTTGCCGAAAAAAACATAGTTTGTCTTTTTACAGGTAATTTAGCAATCACTTTTTTCATATCATTAATAAAGCCCATATCCAACATACGATCTGCTTCATCCAACACAAAATACTCTACTGAGCCTAATTTAATGATGCCTTGTTGCATTAGATCTAATAAGCGACCAGGGGTTGCTATTAAAATATCAATACCTGTTTTAATGGCTACAACCTGATGAAACTGAGAAACTCCTCCAAAAATAACAGCGTGTTTAAACCCTAGGTTTTCGCCATATTCTTTAAAATTGTCGCTAATTTGAGTAGCTAATTCACGCGTAGGTGCCAAAATCAAAGCTTTTATTTCACGGCGCTGATTTGGTTTTTTATTGGCATCAAGTAATTGTAATATCGGTAAGGCAAAGGCAGCAGTTTTTCCGGTACCTGTTTGCGCGCAACCAAAAATATCTTTTCCTAGTAAAATGTGTGGTATGCTTTGTTGTTGGATAGGAGACGGTTCTTTGTATCCTTTTTTGTCAAGCGCGGTAAGCAGCGGTTTGATCAATTTTAATTCTGTAAATGTCATTAATTGTTTTTGTTATTTAATACTTTATTAAGAAAAATGTAAAGTATTCTATTTGCAATTGGCATTTACAAGCGGATTGAACTACAGTCTTCAAAAGAAGTAGACAAATATAAACATATTATTAACAATAACCTAATTATTTAAAAATAATACTTAAAAGAAGGTTTTGATTGGATTATATTAATTTAGTATCAATCTTATACTTAAATCCATATGAAGTACATACACATATTTATTTTCTTATTTCCGTTTTTGCTTAGTGCTCAAGATTTTCCAGTTAAACCGTCGAACTATATTACTGATGATGCTAATATTTTTAGTGATGAACAGGAACGATTACTAAATGCTAAACTTAAACGTTTTGAAGATAGTACTACTAATCAAATTTTTGTATACATCTCACCAAGCTTAAATGGTAAAGATTTAACAAGTCACAGTCAAGATATTTTTCATTCTTGGAAAATAGGACAAGGAGATAAAAACAACGGTATTTTGATTTCTATATTTATTGATGACCATAAATTTAGAATTCATACAGGATATGGATTAGAAGGTGTATTACCAGATATTGTCACAAAGCATATACAAGATAATGATATGCGTCCATTGTTTAAACAAAATCAATATTATGAAGGAATAGATAAAGGTGTTGACCAATTAATATATTATAGCAAACATGAATTTAAAACTGATAATTCATCAGAAGAATCATCTTCCGGTTTATATATTTTCTTTTATATTTTTAGTGCTGCATTTTTACTCATTACTTTTTTATTGGCAAGAAAAATAAATGACAAACCAACAGCAAAAAAAGTAATCATTATTTCAAGTATCATTTGTTTTATAATTCCCTTTATTGGAACATTTATATTATTGATGATGATTTTTATAGCTCTATCTTATAGAAAAGACTTGTTAAAAACACGAAGCACCTCTACTTGGTCTTCTTCTTCCGATTCATCTTGGAGTAGTAGTGATAGTTCTTTATCCAGTTCCGACTCAGATTCTGGGTCTAGTTTTGATGGCGGTGGTGGAGGCGATTCTGGAGGAGGTGGCAGCAGCAGTGATTGGTAATTTAAGAAGATACTTCCATCTTAATTTTACGATTCTTGATTTTTTCTTCCTTAATCAATTGCAAAGTTTTTACTATTTTATTGGCTTTAACAGCAGCATATGCCGAATGATCTAACACTTCAATTTTTCCTAGTTCATCTTTTTGTAGTTGTCCTTTTTGCAAAAGCATTCCTACAATATCCATTTTATTAATCTTATCTTTTTTACCGGCACCAATATATAAGGTTTTCCATTCGCATGGAGCAGGTAATACTAATTTCTTAGGTAAAGATTCTTCTACAGGAGTAACATCTAAAAACTTAGGTAAATGATCTTCGATATCTAATAAAAAGTAAGCTGTACCATTTGCATTCATTCTTGCGGTTCTACCATTACGATGAATCATTGTATCCTCAGTAGTAGGTAATTGGTAATGAATTACCGCTTCAATTTCCGGAATATCCAAACCACGAGCCGCTAAATCGGTAGTGATTAATAAATTAATACTTCCATTACGTAATTTGATTAATGTTTTTTCTCTGTCAATTTGATCTAATCCTCCGTGATAAAAACCATGATCCACTTTATGTAATTCTAATTGTTCAGATATACGATTTACCGCATCTCGGTGATTACAAAATACAATGGTTGATTTAGCATTTATTTTCCCTAGCAACAGCATCAACGCTTCCAGTTTATCATCACCTTCAACTCTAACCGATTTAATAACCAAAGCCGATTTTAATTCTTTATGTTCGGTTGTATAATTTAGTTCAACGCTATGTTTTAAACCCACAAAGACTGGAATATTCTCTAAAGCAGTTGCTGATGTTAAAATGCGTTTTTTTAAATATTTGCATTGTTCAATGATAAATTCCATTTCATCTTTAAATCCAAACTCCAAAGATTTATCAAACTCATCTAATATTAAAGTATGTACATTATCTACAAATAAATTTTTGCGACGTAAGTGATGTGAAATTCTTCCCGGTGTACCAACCAATACTGCCGGTGGATGTTGAAAATTATTTTCCTCAATACGAACAGAATGTCCGCCATAACAACAATTAATTTTAAACGAAGTACTCATTTGTTTAAATACCTGCTCTATTTGTATTGCCAATTCACGAGAAGGAACAATAATTAATACCTGAACACCTTCTTTATCTGGTTCTAATAATTGAAGTATGGGCAATAAAAACCCTAAAGTTTTTCCTGAACCTGTTGGCGAAACCAACACCACATCATTTGGTTTTGGAATAGCTTCCAATGTGGCTTTCTGCATTTCGTTAAGTTCTTTGATATTGAAATGGGAAAGAATAGATGCGTAGTTCATGGGTTTATAATATAAGTTGTAAATATAGTGTATAAAAATGGAACGCTGATTTACCAAATTAAATCTATTACTTCGAGCAAAGTCGAGAAGAGTTCTTTTAAATTACTTCTAGTTCCCGACTCCGCTCGAACTAACAAACAAAGCAATTCTACTCAAATACACTATTACAGTTAATGTTTTTTTAAATGTATATTTGTTCTTTAAAATTTACACTATGCCCTTTTCAAAACTCGGTTTAACCGATGCTTTACTAAAAGTATTAGCCGAACAAAATTATGTTCAACCTTACCCTATCCAACAACAAGCTATTCCGGCTATATTAGAAGGGAAAGATATTTTAGGAATTGCTCAAACAGGTTCCGGAAAAACAGCAAGTTTTGTATTACCCATTTTACAGCAATTACAAGCTGGTATATCTACCAAAAACCGACATGTAAGAGCCTTGGTTGTTGTACCAACTCGTGAATTAGCCATTCAGGTAAATGACGTATTTACAACATTAGGAGCCAAATTACCTACACAAATAAAAACTATGGCAGTGTATGGTGGTGTTTCTATTAACCCACAAATGATTGGTTTACAAGGTGTAGAAGTGTTAGTTGCAACTCCAGGACGATTATTAGAATTAATTTCTAGCAATGCAGTTTCTCTATCGGCAATTAAAATATTAGTGCTGGATGAAGCTGATAAAATGTTGAATCTTGGTTTTAAAGAAGAAATGGGGCAAATATTTGGTCTGTTACCAAAGAACCGACAAAACCTTTTATTTTCAGCTACATTAAGTGATGATTTAAATAATATCAATCGTAATTTATTACGAAATCCGGTTATTATAAAAGTTGAGGAAGAAATACAAAATTTAGATTTAATAAAACAGTTTGCCTATTTAATATCCGAAGAAAAAAAAGGACCTTTACTCCGTTATATACTCAAAGAACAAAAGATAAAACAAGTATTAATATTTACATCTTCCGTTCATAGAGCAGATGCCGTAGCTTTGAAATTAAATCAAAATGGA
>JAEUTR010000014.1 GCA_016787365.1 Bacteroidia bacterium | reverse complement strand
GTAAACGAGAAAAAAATAACCGTTCCGGGAGACATTTTATTAGAGCTTCATAAAGGAGTTAAAATAGCGTTAAATCAGAATGCTGTAGAATTTGAAAGACGTGACGGTATGGATATTACGCTGTGTGCGTTTAACTCTAATTCAAATGAAATTCAATATGCCGGTGCAAACCGACCGTTGTGGATTTACAGAAAAAATAATAACTACGAATTAGAAATTATTAAAGCTACCAAGTTCCCTATTGGTGGTTTAGAACTAGAAGAAAGCAGAGTTTATCAAAACCATGTAGTTCAGGTAAATGAAGGTGATACGTTATATCTATTTAGCGATGGTTATGCTGATCAGTTTGGAGGACCAAAAGGCAAAAAATTCATGTTAACTAACTTACAAAAAACGTTATTGGAAAACATTGAATCTCCAATGGAAACTCAAAAACAAAAATTAATGGAAGCCTTTATGGAATGGAAACATGACGCTGAGCAAATAGATGACGTTTTGGTTATCGGAATCAGAATTTGATAACATTTTTTAATTTTTATCTCTCATTATTTTACTTAAATTAGTACCTTATTTCTATGAAAAATCAGTACTGTATAATAATGGCAGGTGGTGTTGGAACTCGTTTTTGGCCTATGAGTACCACTTCGCATCCTAAACAATTTTTAGATATACTTGGCACAGGTAGAACACTTATACAACAAACTTTTGATCGATTTAAAGAACTTTGTCCTGCATCAAATATTTATGTAGTTACCAGTGATATTTACGAAAATTTAGTTGCCGAGCAATTACCCGAGCTTCCAAAAGGAAATATTTTAACGGAACCTTCCCGAAAAAACACTGCTCCTTGTGTGGCTTACGCCTCATATAAAATACACCAGCTAAATCCAAAAGCAATTACAGTTGTAGCACCGTCTGATCATTTAATTACAAAAGAGGACACCTTTGTAAAAGCTATTAAATCATGCTTTGCAAAAGCCAAAAACGAAGATTGTTTAGTAACACTTGGCATAAAACCATCCAGACCTGATACAGGATATGGCTATATTCAGTTTGTAGATTCTCCAGTTCAAGAAAAAGACAAACGAATGTATAAGGTGAAAACCTTTACAGAAAAACCGGATTTAGAAACCGCTAAATTTTTTATTGAAACAGGCGAATTTTTATGGAATAGCGGTATTTTTATCTGGAGTACAAAAAGCATTATTAATGCCTTTGAGCAACATGATCCTGAATTAGCTACTTTATTTAGAGAAGGGAACGAATACTATAATACACCTAAAGAAAAGGAATTTATAACAAGAGCCTATAACGTTTGTAAAAATGACTCAATTGATTACAGCGTTATGGAAAAAGCCAAAAATGTATACGTTCGTTCTTCTATAATTGGGTGGAGCGATTTAGGAACCTGGGGTTCTCTTTATACTCATATTAAACACGACAAGGGCAGTAATGCTTTGGTAGGAAAAAATGTGATTCAGTATGGCTGTAACAATTGTATTGTTCATGTACCAAAAGACAAATTGGTTGTATTACAAGGTCTGGAAGACTACATCGTTGTTGAATCGGATGGAGTATTAATGGTATGTAAAAAACAGGATGAGCAGCAAATCAGAAATTTTGTAAACGATGTAAAAGTTCAAAAGGGCGATAAATTTGTTTAATGTCCTGTCAGTCTGAGCGTAGTCGAAGACTTTAAAATAATATTTTTAAAACCTTCTTATGCCACAAAACAAAAACATTAATAAATTAATCATCGTAGCCGCACTCGGCTACTTTGTTGATATTTATGATTTATTATTGTTTGGTGTTGAACGTTTTGACAGCTTAAATGATATTTTACCTGAACAATATCCTGGTATTTCTGAATCAGTAAAAAAATCATTAAATCTTATATACGGCAAATTGCTTCTTAATTGGCAAATGGCAGGTATGTTATTTGGCGGAATTTTTTGGGGAATTTTAGGTGATAAAAAAGGCAGACTATCTGTTTTATTTGGTTCTATTTTAGTCTACTCCATTGCCAATATTTTAAACGGCATGGTTCATAGTACCGATTCTTATATGGTATTACGTTTTATTTCAGGCTTTGGTTTAGCGGGCGAATTAGGCGCAGGAATTACTTTAGTAAGCGAAAGCATGAGTAAAGAACGTCGTGGTTATGGAACTATGATTGTGGCTACTGTTGGAGTATTTGGAGCCGTTGTAGCTGGTTTTATGGGCGAAGTCATTACAAACTGGCGTTACTCTTTTTATTTAGGTGGCGGAATGGGACTAGCCTTATTACTGCTTCGTATTGGTGTATTTGAATCAGGAATGTTTCATGCTGTTAAATCAGAATCAAATATAAAGAAAGGAAACATTCTACAACTCTTTTCAAATAAACACAGTATTATAAAATACCTCTGCATTATTTTTGTAACTGTGCCCGTTTGGTATGTCATGGGAACTTTGGTTTTGTTTTCACCTGAATTAAGTGAGTTAATGGGCCTTCCTGAAAAATCAATTTCGGCAGGCAAATCAATTATGTATGCTTACGCCGGTATTACGGTTGGTGATATTGCTTCCGGTTTAATTAGTCAATTATTAAAATCCAGAAAAAAAGCCTTTGCCGTGTTTTTATCATTAACTGTTGTAGGTGTTATATTATATTTTTTATACGGAGGAACTTCTGTCCCTGTCTTCTACTCTATTGTTGCTTTTATAGGCTTTGCTACTGGCTACTGGGCTGTATTTATTAGTACGGCATCCGAATTATTTGGAACAAATATCAGAGCAACCGCAACTACTACAGCGCCAAATTTTGTGAGAGCATCAACCATTTTAATTTCATTATTATTAAGTTTAGTCATTTCTGTTTTAGATGTCGACAAATTATTAGCGACTAAAATTACAGGCGCAATTATTATTAGCCTTGGATTTATTGCTCTGTATTTCTTAGAAGAAACCTTTGGTAAAGATTTAAATTATGTCGAAAAATAAACCCACGGTTGTTATTGGTGCATCGCCAAATGCTGATAGATACAGCTATAAAGCAACCATTAGCTTACAACAACACCAACAACCTGTTTTTCCTCTTGGCATTAGAAGTGGAACGATTAATGGGTTAGATATTATTACTGAGAAACCTCAGTTAGAAAATATCGATACGGTGACTTTATATGTTGGTCCGGATAACCAAGCTCAATGGATGGATTACATTTTTTCCTTAAAACCAAAACGCATTATTTTTAATCCCGGTACCGAAAATCCTGAATTTGAAGCTTTAGCTGAAAGTAAAGGTATTGAAGCTATAGAGGCATGTACATTAGTATTATTATCGATTAATCAGTATTAATGATAACATTTATCACAAAATCCTTTAACGAACTAAGTAATGTAGAGTTGTATCAACTCTTACAACTGCGTTCTGAAGTTTTTGTAGTAGAACAAAATTGTCCATATCTGGATATGGATGATAAGGATCAAAAATCTTATCATGTGCTTGGTTATGATACTGATAAATTGGTAGCCTGCACGCGTTTAGTACCTGTTGGCATTTCGTATGATTCAGAACCTTCTATTGGCAGAGTGGTTACTCATCCTTCTGTAAGAAGTTTGGGTTATGGAAAATTATTGATGGAATATAGTATTCAGGAAACAAAACGCTTATTCAACACCAATGTTATTGTTATTGGTGCTCAACAATACCTCGATCGTTTTTATCAAAATCTCGGGTTTGTTCCCGAAGGAGACATGTATTTAGAGGATAATATTCCTCACATGACGATGAGATTGGGTAAATAATAGGAACACGGATAAAACCGATGGATCTGATAAACAGAGATAAAATCAGTTTATACTAATTATGTTTATTAGTATTTCCTTTTTTCACAATTAAAATAAAAAATCGGCGACAATCCATTTAATCTGTAATATCAGTGTTCCAATTTTCAATAACTCTAAAAAAACAAAGGTTCCGTAAACAAGTTTTCACTTATTTACAGAACCATGTCAACAACAAAACTAAAAATTAACAAAAACCTTTTACAAAAATACTATTTAATGTAGTATATTCGTGCTATAATTTGTAGCAATTTAAAATTATGAGCAAAATTTTTAGCAACTTAAAATTCCTGCGTTTGCAAAAAGGCTTGTCACAGGAGCAATTAGCCGACAATTTAGGCATTACCCGTTCGCGCTTGGGCGCCTACGAAGAAAATCGTAATGAACCATCTATTGATTTATTAATTGCGATTTCTGATTTTTTTCATATCGCAGTAGATGCTTTAGTAAGAGGTGATTTAACCAAAACTAATCTTGATGGATTAATGAAAATTGGCAAAAACCGTATGCTGTTTCCGGTTGTGATTGATGAAGACGGAAGAGATGCTGTAGAATTAGTACCATTAAAAGCCAGTGCAGGTTATTTAAGAGGTTACGCCGATCCTGAATACATGGAGCGTTTGCCTCGCATGAAATTGCCATTTCTACCTTCCGGTAAACACCGTGCATTTCCTATTAAAGGAGATAGTATGCCTCCAATTAAAGAAGGGTCGTTTGTAGTTGCTAAATACCTCGACAGAATTGAGGATATTAAAAACGGACAAACCTATATTGTGGTAACAAAAGAAGATGGTATTTCTTACAAACGTATTTTTAATGTAAATACAAAAAAAGGATTCTTAGAATGCCATTCCGATAATAAAATGTATCCACCGTTTAATGTCAATTTAAGAGACATTTTGGAAGTATGGGAATATACCTGCTGTATTAATATGACGGATTACCGAGAAGAGGAACTCAACGTGGGAAGTATTATGAGTATGTTACGTAACCTTCAGGTTGAAATGGAGGTAATAAAAAAACAAGGTAATAAGAAGTTAAATTCCTAAAGGCTGCTATTCTTGTAAACCACAGACCTGTGAGGTCTGTGGTTTACTTTTTGGATATAAATGCTATCAAAAACCAGTTGTTAGTTAAAAAACTTTAAAGACCTTTTAACTTCGTTGTATTGGTTATACATTAGAGTGTTAAATCCTATCAATATGAAAAAATTCTTATCCTCAAAAATATTTCGTGCAATATGGTCTTTAGGCTTAGCGGCGTTGTTATTTTACATTACACCTTCTTGCTTCAGCAAAACGACTATTGGTATTGTATTAGGTATTTTAGTTTTATTAGTTAATGGTTCCGTGCTCCTTAATAAATTTCCCATTATCACACATATATCCCGTTTTTTGGTAGGAGGTTTATTTATTTTTTCGGGTTTTATAAAAGCCAATGATCCCCTAGGATTTAGTTATAAATTGCAAGAATACTTTGAAGTATTTAAAGCCGATTCGGGCTTAGGAATTTTTGAAAGTTTTGCTCATATTGCCCTACCCCTATCTATTTTATTATGTGTAAGCGAAATGGCTTTAGGTTTTATGTTATTAGTTGGTTATAAACGCAACTTAACCCTTTGGTTATTATTTACTCAAATTGCCTTCTTCACCTTTTTAACTTTTTATTCGGCTTGTTATAACAAAGTAACGACCTGCGGTTGTTTTGGTGATTTTTTGGTTTTAAAACCTTGGACAAGTTTTTGGAAAGACGTTGTATTATTAGTTTTAATTACTCAACTTATTGCATGTAAAGATCATGTTAATGAACTGTTTTCAGAACTGATAACTCTATCGTTAACTGTTATTGCAATTGTGTTGTCTTTTGCCTTCCCTATTTATGCATACCGTAATTTACCACCATTAGATTTCAGACCATATGCCATTGGTATGAACATAAAAGATAATATGAAAGCAGGCGCTGATTATAAACCTGCTGAATATGAATCAGGGTTTATTTACGAAAATTTAAAAACAGGTAAACAAGAACATTTTAATATGAAAAATTATCCATGGCAGGATACGTTGAACTGGAAATGGGTTGCTACAGATAATATTTTAATTCATGACGCTATTAATCCTCCAAAAATTGTAGATTTCTCTGTAACATCATTAAACGGCGAAGATTTAAAAGACAGCATCTTAAATAATAAAAATTATATGTTTTTATTAATCTGTTACGACTTAACAAAAACAGAAGATAACGAAACCCTGCATGCTAAAATAAACGATTTATATAAACTAGCAACAGCTGATAACATAAAAATTTTAGCATTAACTGCTGCCGATGCAAAACAAATTGATGATTATAAACATAAACATCAAGCCATGTACGATTTTGCACAGGCAGATGGTATAGTTTTAAAAACGATGGTAAGAGCTAATCCGGGTTTAATTTTAATTAAGGATGGAACAATCATTATGAACTGGCATCATAACAATTTTCCTACATACAGTGATGCTAAACAAAAATATATGAAATAGTCATGTTGTTAAAAACAATAAGACTAATACTTACCTTTTATAAAAACTTCTTTTTTACTGCTTTATTTATAACGCTTAGTTGTTGTTTAGTGTATTGGTTATGGAAAACAATGCCCATAATTTTAGTTGTACTCTTTTGGTTTAAAATAGCCACATATATAGCAATAGTATACCATATACATCATACAAAAAGAAAAGAATTTTATTATTACCAATCACTTGGAGTATCAAAAATAATTTTATGGACAGTTTCGTTAGTTTTTGATTTAACGCTATTTGTTTTTTGTATGATTATCACTAATACAATTTATAATGCATAAACTGGAAATTGATAGTGTAGTTTTAGAATTTGATTTAAGAAAAGTATTATCAGACATTTATCTTAAATGTGAAACCGGAAAAATAACGGGTTTGCTAGGAAGAAATGGACAAGGTAAAACATGTCTTATGAATATTATAAATGGTAGTTTAGAACCACAACATAAATCTGTACGTTTTGATTCTTTAGTGAACCACAATCCATTAAAAACACCAAAACTCTTACTTTATTTACCTCAATTTAATTTTATTCCAGAACAATTAACTCTAAAACGAATTTTTCAGGATTTTGAATTAGAATTTAGTGATTTCGAAAAAACATTTCCTGAAATAAACACATCTTATAAGTCCTCAATCAAATATCTATCAGGAGGTTACAGAAGAATAATTGAAGTATATATTATTATAAAATCCAAATCTCAATTTGCATTATTGGATGAGCCATTTTCTCATATTATGCCTTTGCATATCGAAAAAATAAAAGAATTATTAATCGAAGAAAAACAGCATAAAGGCATTCTTATTACTGACCATTTATACCAACATATCACATCCATAAGCGACAGCTTATATGTTTTAGAAAACGGAAAAACACACCTTACAAAGCATCATTCCGATTTAAAAAGACTCGGATATATAAACACATAATTAAAATTAATCTATCATGAAAAAACACCTTATTTTAATACTGTTCTTTATTATTGGGTTTATATTATCTGCAATTCATCCACATGATTATTTTACCTGGTTTTTAGAAATTTTTCCTGCCGTTATCGGATTGATGATACTTGGTTTAACTTTCAAAACATTTCAATTTACATACTTTACCTACTGTTTTATTTTAGTACATTGTTACATCTTATTTATTGGCGGACATTATACCTATGCTGAAGTTCCTTTATTTGAATGGATAAAAGAGACCTTTCAACAAAGCAGAAACAATTATGATAAGGTGGGACATTTTGCTCAAGGTTTTATTCCTGCTATGATTGTAAGGGAATTATTTATTCGAAAATACATTGTAAAACAAAGTGCGTGGTTACCGTTTTTAACGATATGCGTTTGTGTATTTATCAGTGTATTTTATGAATTTTTAGAGTGGCTGGTAGCTGTTGCCTCCGGTCAATCAGCCGATGCGTTTTTAGGGACACAAGGTTATGTGTGGGATACCCAATCGGATATGTTATACGCTACCATTGGAGCTACGTGTATGGTTGTTCTTTTTGCCAAATTACAAGACAAACAAATTAAAGCATTGAAATAACCATATTTTTTTTCAAAAAAAATCCCCAACAGCATTGCTAATGGGGATTTTAATATATTATATAAAAAATTACATATTTTCAATAACAACAGCACTAGCGCCACCACCACCATTACAAATAGCAGCTCCACCAAACTTAGCATTGTTTTGTTTTAATACATTAATTAAGGTTACAATAACACGAGCACCAGAACAACCTAAAGGATGACCTAACGAAACCGCTCCTCCATTTACATTTACTTTTGAGGCATCAAGGTTCATTAATTTCATATTAGCTAACCCTACAACTGCAAACGCTTCATTTAATTCAAAATAATTAATATCACTTACTTTTAAACCAGCTTTTTCAGCTGCTTTTGGTAAAGCAATTGAAGGTGTAGTTGTAAACCACTCAGGCGCTTGTTCAGCATCTGCATATCCTTTAATTTTTGCTAATGGTTTTAAACCCAAAGCTTCTGCTTTTTCTTTGCTCATTAACACTAATGCTGCAGCACCATCATTCATAGTTGAAGCATTAGCAGCTGTAACAGTGCCATCTTTTGTAAATACCGCTTTTAATCCCGGAATTTTTTCAAAGTTTACGTTTTTATATTCTTCATCTTCAGCAAATAAAATCGTTCCTTTTTTAGTAACGATTTCTACCGGTACAATTTCTTCTTTAAATTTACCTGCTGCCCAAGCTGCTGCCGAACGTTTGTAAGATTCAATCGCAAAGGCATCCTGATCTTCACGAGTAAAGTTATATTCTTTAGCACATAAATCAGCGCAATTTCCCATTGGCACGTTTCCGTATACATCAGTTAAACCATCTTTTGCCAAACCATCAATTAATTTAGCATCGCCATATTTGTTACCCCAACGTGTGCTGTCAGAGTAAAAAGGTACCTGGCTCATATTTTCCATACCACCAGCTACTACAATGTCAGCATCACCCAACATAATAGCTTGTGCAGCTAACGAAATAGATTTCATACCACTAGCACATACTTTATTTACTGTAGTACAGTTCACATTATCTGGCAAACCTGCAAATTTTGCTGCCTGGCGCGCAGGAGCTTGTCCTAAATTGGCTTGTAAAACAGAACCCATAAACACTTCATTTACTAATGCAGGGTCTAATTTAATTTTATCTAAAGCGCCTTTAATTGCTACTGCTCCTAATTTAGTTGCTGATACCCCAGCTAATGTCCCGCCAAAAGAACCCATTGGAGTTCTAACTGCTGATACGATATATACTTCTTTGCTCATTTTAGTTATATTAAAAGTTATATTTAAGTTATAATTAGTGCGCCAAATGTAATATTTAGATTGTAGTTTGGTTTTCCATTCATCGAAATTTGATTAACATTTTTGGAAGTAATTAACAATTATTGTCATTAAAAAATGGGACAAAACTGTAAAAAGTAATACTCACCGATAGTCAACTACTAATTACCTAATTTATATAACTTTTAGCGAAATATAACAGCCTTATTTGAG
>JAEUTR010000001.1 GCA_016787365.1 Bacteroidia bacterium | reverse complement strand
AATAACTTTGAGCCTTTTAATTAAAGATAAATTGTTAATTTTGGGACACATAAAAAATTAAACTATGGCAACAGGAATGCTACATACCCACTACCTATTTGTAGTGCTTTTTACATTAATTTATTTAATTAAAACAATTTTATTGTTAAGTGACAGAGATGAGCTTTTGGAGAAATTTAAAAAGAAAACAAAAGTTGCCGAAATGATTATCAGTTTTGGATTTTTGGCTACTGGAATTTTTCTGTTAACTCAGGTTCCTGTAATTACGATGTTAATGATCGTAAAAATTGTTTTGGTATTACTATCAATTCCTTTAGCAGTTATTGGATATAAAAAGAAAAATAAAATTTTAGCTACTTTATCATTTTTTTTAATTGTAGTTTCTTTTGGATTGGCTCATAAAGCAAAAGACGCTAAAGCAGGAGGTAAAACTTTGGCATTAAGTGGTAAAGAAATTTATAATGACAAGTGCGCTTTATGTCATGGTGACAACGGTAAATTAGGAATGAGTGGAGCTAAAGATTTATCTGTAACCCAAATGGATCATACTAATATCGTAACCATTATTACTAATGGTAAAAATACTATGGCTTCATACAAAGAGGCTTTAACACCCGAACAAATTGAGGCCGTAGCTTCTTATATTGAAACTGATTTAAAAGGAAAATAGGCTATTGAAACCAGATACTCATTCTACCGAAATACAAACACCAACGGCAGTTTTAATTGGTGTTATTAACAAACAACAAAACGAGGAGTTAGCCTTTGAGTATTTGGATGAATTGGCTTTTTTGGCTACGACGTATGGCGTTGAAACTAAGAAAATTTTTACGCAAAAATTAGAAAGACCGGATAAAGCCACATTTATTGGCAAAGGAAAATTAAACGACGTTAAAACGTTTGTGAAAGAAAATAAAATCAACATCGTTATTTTTGATGATGAGCTTTCTCCCTCACAGCAACGTAATTTAGAAAAGGAATTAGGCGTTAAAATTTTAGATAGAACGACTTTAATTCTTGAAATATTTTCGCAACGTGCACAAACAGCTCATGCTAAAACACAAGTACAATTAGCGCAATTACAATATTTATTACCACGTTTAACAGGCATGTGGACTCACTTAGAGCGTCAGCGAGGGGGAACAGGCACGCGTGGTGGAGCGGGGGAGAAAGAAATTGAAACTGATAGGCGTATTGTGCGTGATAAAATTGCACAGCTAAAAGAAGATTTAAAAATTATTGATAAGCAAATGGCTACTCAACGCAAAAATCGTGGAGAGTTTGTGCGTGTGGCTTTGGTTGGTTATACCAATGTGGGAAAATCCACCATTATGAATATGATTAGTAAGAGCGAAGTATTTGCCGAAAATAAATTATTTGCGACCTTAGATACTACCGTAAGAAAAGTAACGATTGATAATTTATTTTTCTTATTAACCGACACGGTAGGGTTTATCAGAAAATTACCTACTCAATTAATCGAGAGTTTTAAAAGCACATTAGATGAAGTGCGTGAAGCAGATATTTTGTTGCATGTGGTTGATATTTCTCATCCTAACTTT
>JAEUTR010000694.1 GCA_016787365.1 Bacteroidia bacterium | reverse complement strand
CCAATTGATATTAAAGAGTCTGAATGGTTTTCATGACTCTAAAACATATAATCTGGAAATAAAAGACGCACTGATATCTATAGAAATTCTTTTCCATAAGGGTTTATATCAGGAATGCTTGAAATTGATTACTAAAACAGAGCAATTAGCAGAAGAATGTGAAAACTTTCAATTAATGATTGAACTTTTAATGTGGAAGAAAAAATGTAGCGGTTATTCATTAGGATTAAAAGCGGCGGCAGAAGTTAATCAGGACATAGATAAATACATCACGTTACTAAGTAATTTAAAGAGAATTACGGACTTATATTACGAAAGTAATTTGTTACAATCAAATAATGAAAAATATTCTAAGTTGGAGGTTATTAAACGTTTAGAGGGTATTTTAAAAGAACCCGAGTTAAAAGAATACAAAAACTGCACATCCTTTTCTTCTAAAATTTTTTATCACCTTATTTATTCTAATTATTATTATACAATTGACCATAAGCCTAAAGAGTTAGAGCATCTTCAAAAATTGATTGATATTTTAAATGAATCTAAAACGTATGCTACTGAAAATCCTTTAGATTATGTTTCTATTTATAACCGGTTATTATCTATCAAAAAACATTTTCCGCATTCTTCGTTTTTTGATGATATACAAACTCTTCATGATTTTAGTAAAAAAATATCTATTAGAAAAGATATTATCATTCAAAGGGTTTTTATTCATTCAAATACACACGAGTTAGAATATTATTTAATTAATAATGATTTTCAACAGGCATTAGGGATGATTAAAAGTATTGAAAAAGAAATTTCAAAAGTAAATATGGATATTGAACCTTATCACATGATTTATTTTTATTATTTGCATGCTATTACGTTAATTTATGTTGGTCAATTTCACAAAGCGCTTAAATTTATTAATACAACATTAAACGAGTTTGATTTTGATGCCCGCCCACAAATTTATTTACGAATTGAAGTTTTAAATGTGATTACCCATTACGAATTAAAAAATTTCAGCCTTGTTATATCTCTTTCAAAACAAGTGTTAAAAAAAAGCAACACAAAAAGCATACTTACTTTGTTAGAAGAAAAACTTTTAAAAGCACTATATAAAATAGCATCAGCAAAACATCTGACATTGAAAGAGGAATTGACGATTTTTCAAAATTTAGAAAAAGAAATCGAGGCTTCTAAAAATGACAACAAAAATTCTGTTAACGCATTGGAGGAGAATTATAAAAAATGGATTATTGCTAAACTAAAAAGAAAAGTTGTTTCTGAAATTTATAAATTATAAAATAGACTCTTCCATAGGAAATAAAACTTAAGTAAAATTCTTACACATGTAATTTGTTGCAATATATTATATAAACCAGATTATTTCTTAAATAAATTTTAATGCAACTTTATTTAAATATTGTGTAATCATAATATGTACTTGCGTCAAAAATTATTTTATCTTTATATATAATCATGAGCTGATAATATTTAAGGAGTTAATGAATTATTTAAAAATTGCAATTATAACATGTTAAAAGCAACAACTAAATCAGAAACTATTATTTTAGATTCCTCAGGAGTTGTAAAGTGCTATGTGCATAAAGATTATTTTTTGGAGTTGGATGATGCCAAAGAGAATTTAGAAGTAGTCAAGCGGTTTGGAAATGGAAAATTGATACCTGTATTGGTTGATATAAAAGAATCTAAAGGAGGATCTAAAGAATGTAGAGCTTATTTTGCGAGCGAAGAAGCCGGTAAAATACAATCTGCCTGTGCATTATTAGTTTCATCACCTTTATCACGGTTAATTGGTAATTTTTTTATAGGATTAAATAAAACCAAGTTTCCCACCAAATTATTTACAGATGAAAGCGAAGCAATGGATTGGCTTAAAAATTTTTTATAAATGAATAATCAGGCGAATAAAGACAGGCTAGATAAAGTTGTTGAAATGATCAGCTCCATGGCAAAGCTTGATTTTTCTGAACGACTGAATACTGAAATTACAAATGATCCTATAGACATTATATCCTATGGATTAAATATGTTGAGTGAAGAGTTGGAACATAATGTTGTAAAAAAATCTAAACTCGAAGAAATTAATACAAACCTCGAAAAATTTTCATATACAGTTGCTCATGATTTAAAATCGCCACTTAATACTATAAGTGCTCTTATTTCTTTAATTGAAATGGAAAATGAGCAAACTCCGAACAAAAAAATACAAGAGTATATTAATCTGTTAAAAGAAACAAATGATCGCTCTAGAAATATGATTAATGGTATTCTAGAATATTCGCGACTTAATTTTCGTGATATAACTATGCAACAAATCGATTTAGGGAAGTTGTGTTCAAAAATTGCAGAAGAATATTCTATTAATAAACATGTATCAATTTCTATAGATGATCATATGCCGGTGATTTATTATGACGAAACAGCTTTAACCCAGATATTAAATAATTTATTAAGTAATGCTATTAAACATAATGATAAGGACATCTGTAAAATTCAGGTGTCATCACGCGATAAAGGAAAACATTATGAAATAAGTGTATCTGATAATGGCCCAGGAATTTCAGAAGCACAAAAAAATAAAATTTTTAATTTATTTGAAAATCAAAATTCATCCCGTAGTAATAGTACAGGCATAGGTTTGGCTATTGTTAAAAGAATTATTAGTGAAACTAATGGGACAATCCATGTAGAGTCTGAACAGGAGAATGGTTCAATATTTATATTTACCGTGCAAAAAAAAGAAGAGTATTAGGTTTATGATATTAACTGGGGAATTTTTTTCCTACATAGATTTCATTTTTAGCGATGGCATGTAGACGTCCTGTTTTTGAATAAATCTCGATGGTATAGGATTTTACAAAAACACCTTTACTGATTAATGCTATTTCAGCTTCTTCAATCATAGCATCAGTAATTATAATATTGTAGTATAAGTCACATCTTCCGGGCTTTAAAAATTGAATACTTGCACTTTTTAACCACACACTAATATCATAACCTTTGCGTTTAAATATCTGTCCGAATAAGATAGCATAAAAAGGATCGGTAGCCGCATAAATGGTGCCACCAAAAATGGCTTTACCAAAGTTGAGAGTAAATAAACTTCGGTTGATTTTTATCCGTGCCCCCTATAATCTTTATCTATATTTTGTACCCAAATGCGTTGTAGTAATAATGGTGGATACAATCGCATCCCCCATTTTAATGTATTTTCAGAGACTTTCATTTTACTTGGATTTATACTTAGCTAAAAATTCAATAGGGGTTTCGCCACAATTTTTTTTAAAAAAACGTGAAAAATAGGAGTTGTCTTCATAACCTAGCTCAGCTGCAATTTCGGCAACTGTATGTTTGGAATGAATCAGCAACCGTTTTGCCTCCAGTATAATACGTTCGGCTATTAAAGCAGAAGTAGTTTTGTTTAAACACTCTTTGCTGATACGGTTTAAATGTTTTTCACTCAGATTCATTAAGGAAGCATACTCATGCGGATATTTTTTAGTTTTGAAATGAGTATTAATAAAGCTTTCTAGTTTTCGCAATTTTAATGTATACGTTTCGTTTTCAATTTTTGCAGCAGGTAAATAGTGCCTGGACAATTCTATATATACCAATGACGTTAAAGCATGTAACTTCTCATATTTTAAAACCTCTATGTTCTGATATTCTGTTACAATATCTTCAAAAATAATGTGTAATCTTTTAAGTGATTTTTTCGTTAATGTAATATGTGGCGGGTTATATATAGAATTAAAAAACGGATAGTCTAATACTCCTGATATGGTAAATCCTTTATCATAAAAATCAGTTGTGTGAAAAAAAACATACCCATCAATATCTTTTGATAATGTCCAATGGTGCATTTGTCCAGGCTTCATCATAAATACAGTCCCCGGTTTTATATGGTAAGTATTAAAATCTATTTCATGCGTTCCACTACCTTTTGTAAATAATACGATTAAATAAAAATCATGTTTGTGTGGTTCTGCAATAATGTGATGATGTTTGATATGAGGAATAAAATAGTTGGCATAAAAATCTTCTTCTCCTTTTTCTTCTTTAAAATGTTGAATTTTGTATACCGGCAGTAAGTGTTTCATGTGATAAAGATACTAAAATGTCTTTATTGTCCTATAACTTGCGTTTTTCATTATATCCTATAATTTGTATTGTTAATATCTTTACCCAAAAGTAAGAGTATGGATACTATTAATAAAACAAAACCTATTAAAGGGAATTTAGTAATGATGATACTTAAAGAAAAATGTCCGCATTGTGGGAAAAGTGATGTGTATCAAAAAAAGAAACATTTTTTTGAATTACCAGTGATGAAAGACAGATGCGATAATTGTAATTATTATTTTGACAGAGAGCCTGGTTATTTTTTAGGAGCGATGTATATTAGTTATGGATTAGCCGTTTTGCAAGGGATTATTACCTTTTTATTGTTGTATACTTTTTTACCTGATATTCCAACTCTTTGGACAGTATTAATTATACTGGCAGTTATTTTTTTGTTTTCTTTAAAAAACTATAAGCTTTCAAGAATTATTTATATTCATATTTTCCCTTATTAAATTCTTACTCCAATTATTGTAACGTCATCAATTTGTTCAAGGGGTCCTACCCAATTATTAAATGTTTGATCCAGTATTTGTTTTTGTTGCAACATAGGTAAATGAGAATTTTCTGCTAATAATTCTCTTAAGTTTTTACTCATGAATTTTTTACCTTTTTCTCCACCAAATTGGTCAGGGTAACCATCGGTTAATGTATAAATCACATCACCGGATTGTAGTTCAATAATTTGCTGAGTAAATGGAATATCTTGTCGGTCGTGTTTTCCAACAGGCATTTTATCTGGTTTTATTTCAATGGTTTCTTTTTCTAAATTAGAATTAGTGCGAACAATCCAAACTGGATTATTTGCAGAAGCAACAAATAACTTTTTTGCTGAAAAGTCATACACACATAAACTACAGTCCATTCCATCTTTACCACCTTCGGCACTACCGTCTTTTTTTAATCGTTCAATAATTGTTTTTCTAGTATGATTTAAAATTTCATGAGGAGTGTGATGTTGTTCAGTGGCTCTTTCCAAACTGGTAATGTTTAATAAACTCATAATGGCGCCAGGAACACCATGTCCAGTACTATCTGCCGTTGCTAAAATAAATTTTTTATTGGTAGCTGTGCCAATTGATGCTGCCCAATAAAAATCTCCACTAACAATATCTTTAGGTTTAAATAATACAAAGTAATCTTTTAAGTTTTCATCTAATAAATCTTTTGTTGCTAAAAAACTGCGTTGTATTCGTTCGGCATAATTTATACTATCTGTAATTTCTTTATGTTTTTCTTCAATTAAATGTTTTTGTTCAACAATCTCGGCTGTGCGTTCTTTTACAATGGCTTCTAATTGAGTTTTTGCTT
>JAEUTR010000685.1 GCA_016787365.1 Bacteroidia bacterium | reverse complement strand
GCCGGGTTCTAAAGTATAACTTACTGCTCCGATGGGTAAAGCCGTTGGCGTAATTACACTATTGTTCCCGGAACAGAATGTTGAATTGCTGACAGCTAAAATAGCTACTGTTGGAGTTGCGTTTACAGTAATAGTAACAGTTTCCGTATTACCACTTAAACAGCCTTCTGCACTTTCGCCATTTAAAGTATAAGTGGTAGTAGTTGTCGGATTTACAATAAACGGATCGTTTGTATAAGTATCTATATTACTTATTAGGGTGTATGTATTTGCTCCGGTGGGTATTATGGTAGCGGTATTGCCAGAACAAATAGTTTGGTTGCTTATAGATAACAGAGAAACTGTTGGTGTTATATTTACATTAACGGTCGTGTTTATTACATTTGAACATCCTGTCAGTGTATTTGTTCCTATTACACTATAAGTTGTTGTTACTGTTGGACTAACGGTAATACTACTGCCGGTTTCTGTTGTTGACCATGAATATGTATCTGCGCCAGTAATAGATAAGGTACTTGTTGATCCTGAACAAATGGTAGAATTTGTTGCGGTAACATTTAAAACGGGAACATTAATATCAGCTATAATATTAGCTATTGCTATTGAAGACATACAACCGCTTAATGTATTGGTTGCTTGAACTGTAAATGCGCCACTTCCACTTGCGATAGGATTACTAATATTAGGATTGTTGATACTTCCTGTGGATGGAACAGTCCAGCTATAAGTAACATCGGGGTCTGCATCACTTTCGGCAATTAATGTTGTTGTTGGATTTGAGCAGGTAGTTGTGTATGATGTAGGTGTTAAGGTTAAAGTAGGCAAAACAGTATTTGAAGTAACGGTTACTACACTTGTGCTTATACAACCACTAAGCGTATTTGTAACTGTTAATGAATATGTACCATTAGTGTTAATTGTAGTAACTGAATTAGAAGGAGATGATCCTCCAGGATTCCATGAATATGTGACGCCTGATGTTAATGAGCTTCCGCTTAATGTTATTGTAGGAGTAGAACAGGTTATTGTTTGAGAAGAGCTACTTAATGCTATATCGGGTAAAATAGTATTGGTAGAAACAGATTCGAAAGCAGAGTTACTACAGCCATTAAGAGGATCGACAACTGTTAATGTATAAATTCCACTTGCAGATACAATACTTGTAGATGAAGTGGGAGTTGCTCCGGCAGGAATTCCCATAGATGGACCTGTCCAGCTATAGTTTACACCAGGTGAAGAAGAACTTCCGTTTAAGGTTACAGTTGCCGTTAAACAATTAATAGTTAGGTCTGAGCCGATACTTATTTGTGGCACAGTTGTATTGCTACTTACTGTGGTTACTGCCGTATTTGAACAGCCGTTAATAGCACTGGTTGTGATTAGTGTGTAACTTCCTGATGCTATTGCTGTGGCAGATGAACTAGTTGAGGAACCGTTAATTCCGGGACCCGACCAACTATAGGTAACTCCTGACAAAGGACCTCCAGTTAAACTTAAACTTGTAGTAATACATGTTAAGGTTCCTCCTGATGCTGAGGCAGATGGAGGTGTAATATTTTGAGAAACAATTACATTCCCGTTTGCTAAACATCCGTTAGTTGTATTAGTTACGGTATAATTAAAATTACCACTTTGATTAACGTTAATTGTACTGGTATTATTTGCAGATAAAATACCTGATCCGGACCACAAGTAATCAACAGGAGTTGTGGTTGTAGTAACACTTATATTTACTGTTGTTATAGAACATGTTAAAGTATTGGTTGTAGTTGAAACTAACGGAGTAATAGTATTGGCTATAACTGCTACCGAAGTGGAATTTGAACACCCTGAACTTGTGACAGTGAGATTATAAACACCAGCCACATTAACTGAAGGCGTTGCTGTGGAACTTCCTGTTACAATTCCAGGACCGCTCCATGAATATCCACCTCCACCAGATCCTGTTAATGTTATTGTTTTTGAAGAACAGGTTAATGTAGAGGGAGGGGTAATTGCTGCGGTAGGAGTTGTATTTACAGTAACTTCTGTTGAAGCAGTGTTTGAAGAAAGACAACCCAAAGCACTTGTTCCGGTAACAGAATATATTGTGGTAGAAGCAGGAGAAAGCGTAAAGCTGTTTCCTGTTAGGTTGCCGGGATTTAAAGTGTAAGTTAATGCTCCTACAGGAGTTAATACAAGACTATTAGTTGTGCAAATTGTATTTGAATTGGCGGTTAATCCAACTGTAAAAGTTGACGGTTGTGTAATAGACAATGTTTTTGTTCCTATACAAGCTCCTCCATCATCTACGGTAATAGTATATATCTGTGCTGTTAAAGAATTTTGAATAGCTCCTGTTAAATTTCCTGGCGACCAAGTAATTGTATAACTTCCTGAACCACCACTTGGCGTAATAGTTGCCGAACCATTTGCGCCACCGTTACAAGAAACATTGGATGATGCCGTAACAGAAATGGATGGTGTACTTGCACAAAACAACGCATCACAAGATGATATATTAGAAATTGGGTTTGTCGATAAGGCTTCAAAGCATCCTGCATCTGGATTACCAACTCGTGAGTTATTAGCGATATCATTTAAAGGAGCGCCCGTTAAGGTTCCAAAATTAATGGCAGGAGATGCCGGCAATAAGGAATAATCTGGAGTAACGGTTGATGTGAATTGAGGGTTTAGAAAAGAGTTAGTTGCATTTGCGGGACTTGAATTTCCTACATTTTCAATAATGCAATATGTTGTTATAATATTGGCAGAATTTATATTTTTAGAGGCATTACCCCAGATAATGGAATTTTTTACATTAAAAACGCCACTGGTTGAATTAGCCAACCCGGCAGCATCTGTTCCTCCTCCGGTTGATCTATTATATGCTACAGTAGAATTTACAAGATTTATTGTTGCTGTACCTCCTGCGTGTATATCGATTGTTCCTCCATCTTGAAAACTGGAAGTTCTTTGCAAATTATCATAAAACAAAGAATTTGTAATGTTTACCAAATATCTGTCCTCTATAGAAATAGCAGCACCATTTTTAGCCTCATTTTTAGTAAAAATGGATTCGCTGATGGTTAATGTTTTAGTAGTTGTGGCATTAATTGTTTGAATTGCGCCACCACTTCTGTCTTGTGCAATATTTCCTGAGAAAAATGAATTTGTAATTGTACCTTCAGAATCATCAAATAAAATACCGCCGCCGTCTTCTGTAGTTTGAAGTTCCCCTTTATTATTGCAGGTAATACGAGAACGGTCAAGAATTAAATTTGATTTTTCGGACACATAAATAGCTCCACCACCTAAATTATCTTCGGATGTATTATGATCAAATTGACAATTTGTAACATGAACTTCGGCAGGCTTATTTGCTCCTGAAACCTCAATAGATAGAGCTCCTCCATTGATATGAGAAGAGGGTGAAACATTAAAAGCAACGGATTTAAGATTTCTATAAAAGTAAACATTTTCGAAATACACCTTCGAATTTACAACGGCATCACTTGCTATAACATTTACAGCGCCACCATAACCATAATTACTAATAGTCATATTTTTTATAGTAATGTCTTTAGCCAAAATGGTTAAAAAATTTTTTATCCCAGTAATACCACCATTAAAAATAGTTTTAGAAATGTGTGCCCCTATGATTTGTATACCACTTAATGTAGTAGGAATACTTAATGTATTATTGGTTGAGCCAGGATATGTGCCGGCATCTACATAAATAACATCATTTGCAACAGCTATGCCAATTGCAGAGCCTAACGTGAGTAGGGGAGAGCCAGGGGTTAAACCCGAATTAGTACTTGACCCAACCGCTGTTGTATAAATATCACCGTTAGTTGTAGAATTATCATTAACATAAATGTTTTTAGCATTTGTATGAAGGAAAAAAGAAATAAAAGCGAACAGAAAAAAAAGAAATTTATTCATAAGATAATATATGTAAATAATTTATAATTAAAATTAAATCATTTTTTAATGCTTGTTAAATGTTAAAAAAATGATTTTTAGTAAGTCTGATTACATTAAAAATTGAAGTAAATTATCATTCTTATTAAGGTATTCGAATTGAAATCCTGACTTTACAAGATTATTTTTTAGCAACTCTAAATCTTTTGATTCTTTAATCTCCAGTCCTACTAGTGCTGGACCATTTTCTCTATTATTTTTCTTCATATATTCAAAATGAACAATATCATCATTTGGTCCTAGCACGTTTCCTACAAATTCCTTTAATGCTCCCGCTCTTTGAGGAAATCTGATGACAAAAAAATGCTTCAGTCCCTCAAATAATAATGAACGCTCTCTAATTTCCTCCGTTCGCATAATATCATTGTTGCTCCCACTAACTACACATACTACATTTTTCCCTTTCAAGATATCCTTCAAATAAACCAAAGAGGCAACTGTTAAAGCACCTGCAGGCTCCACAACAATGGCTTGTTGATTATATAAATTTAAAATAGTCGTACATACTTTTCCCTCTGGAACAAGAACAATGTCGCTCAATTTTTGTTTACAGATTTCGTAGGTTTTATCGCCCACCTTTTTTACTGCCGCTCCATCCACAAACTTGTCTATTTCCATCAACTCTGTATTATATCCATTAGCTATTGAAGTTTTCATGGATGGAGCTCCTTCTGGTTCTATTCCAATGACTTTAGTATTAGGTTTTGTTTGCGACAAATAACTTATACAACCAGCAGCCAATCCGCCACCGCCTATTGGCACTAAAACACAATCTATTTCAAAATCCGCATCTTCAACTATTTCCTTAGCAACAGTGCCCTGGCCTTCTATAACCCTTTCATCATCAAAAGGATGAACGAATGCCGCTCGTTTGGAATTACAGAAATCAACCGCAGCTTTGTACGCATCATCAAATGTATCTCCCATTAGCACCACATCCACATGTTCTTTGCCAAATAGTTTTACTTGATTAATTTTTTGAGATGGCGTTGTAGCTGGCATAAAAATAGTGCCTTTGATATTCAATTTCCGACACGAATAGGCAACACCTTGCGCATGATTACCAGCACTGGCGCATACAACGCCATTCTGTTTTTCTGCATCAGATAAAGAACTGATTTTATTATAAGCACCTCTGATTTTATAAGAACGCACTACTTGCAAGTCTTCACGTTTTAAATACACATTACACCCAAATTCTTCACTTAATTGTACATTATATTGCAAAGGCGTATGCATTGATATGCCCCGTAAATTTTGAGCTGCTTTATTGATGTTATCTAATGATACCATGTTGTCATTTTTAATTTCTTAATCTATTATCCTATCTTCTTCATTTCCGTCATCGATTCTCTTAACCATGCACCAACTTCTTCTATTGGATGATTTCGGATGCTTTGATTCACTGCAATTAGCAATTTATTATCAATCGCATTTGATGTTGAATATGGTTTACCGATAATAGTTGTATCTACCGTTTTCATAAAGTCCTTTAATAAAGGTTTACATGCATGATCAAATAAATAACAGCCATATTCAGCAGTATCGGAAATGATTCTATTCATTTCATGCAATTTTTTGCGTGCTACTGTATTTGCTATTAGTGGTAATTCATGTAGTGATTCATAGTAAGCTGACTCTTCTATGATCCCTGATTCCGTCATCGTTTCAAAAGCTAATTCAACACCGGTTTTAACCATAGCAATCATTAAAACTCCATTGTCAAAATATTCTTGTTCTGATATGGCAGCATTTGTTGCAGCTGTTTTTTCAAAATTAGTTTCTGCTGTCGCTGCCCTCCAGGTTAATAAATTAACGTCATCATTTGCCCAATCCGCCATCATGTTTTTTGAAAATTCGCCAGATAAAATATCATCCATATGTTTTTGGAACAATGGACGTAAAATAGATTTCAATTCCTCTGCTAGTTCAAATGCTTTTATTTTTGAAGGATTATTTAAGCGATCCATCATGTTAGTTATTCCACCATGTTTTAAAGCTTCAGTAATTGTTTCCCAACCATATTGAACTAACTTAGAGGCATAGCCTGATTCTATTCCATCCTCTACCATTTTATCAAAGCATAATATAGAACCGGTTTGTAACATTCCACATAAAATAGTTTGTTCACCCATTAAATCAGATTTTACTTCTGCTACAAATGAAGAATTTAAAACTCCAGCTCTGTGTCCACCTGTTGCTACGGCGTAAGCCTTTGCTTGACTTAAACCAACACCGTTAGGATCATTTTCTGGATGAACAGCTATTAATGTGGGCACGCCAAACCCTCTTTTATATTCTTCACGAACTTCAGAACCAGGGCATTTTGGAGCACACATGATAACCGTAATGTCTTTACGGATTTGCATGCCTTCTTCCACGATATTGAATCCATGAGAATAAGATAATGTTGACCCTTTTTTCATTAACGGCATGATGGCTGTAACAACTGACTTGTGTTGTTTATCAGGAGTTAAATTACATACTAAATCAGCAGAAGGGATTAATTCCTCATATGTACCAACTTTAAATCCATTTTCTGTAGCATTTAAATAAGAGGCGCGTTTTTGAGATATTGCATCTGCACGAAGCGCATAAGAAATGTCTAATCCTGAGTCGCGCATATTTAATCCTTGATTCAAGCCTTGGGCACCACAACCAACAATGACTATTTTTTTATTTTTAAGTGCCGATACTCCGTCTTTAAATTCAGACTGATCCATGAATTCACAAACACCTAATTGTTCTAGTTGTAATCTAAGGGGCAATGTATTGAAATAATTTTCCATATAATTAGTTATTAAAATGTTT
>JAEUTR010000640.1 GCA_016787365.1 Bacteroidia bacterium | reverse complement strand
ACATTCTCTTAAATGAGTAGCATTTATAAGAATTCCACTGGCATCTTGTTGCCGTGCTACTTGTTTTAATTCAATATGTTTTATGTTTAAGTGATAAGATGCTTTTAAGAATTCTATATCAAGAGCAGGACTTTCATTACTTCCAACAGGTGGTAATTGAGCGGTATCGCCCACTAAAATTAATTTACAATTATCACCAGAATAAACATATTCAAATAAGCTCTCTAATAAACTTCCATAAACTGATTCTGAATTCGGATTATCTAAACCAATCATCGAAGCTTCGTCAACAATAAAAACAGTATTACGGTGTAAGTTTTCTGCTAATGTAAATTGCACACCGCCATCATGTGTAGGAATTTTTCGAAATATTTTTTTGTGAATGGTTTGTGCTGGTTTTTCAGAATAGCCAGATAAAACCTTTGCGGCACGACCTGTTGGTGCTAATAATACGCTTCGCCATTTAAATGATGGTAAGGTTTTGGATAATGCGGCTACCATATTGGTTTTACCTGTTCCGGCATAGCCTTTAATAACCATTATTTCGCGTTCATTATGATTAACCATAAATTCGGCCAATAAATTAATAAGCGTACTTTGGTCTATTGTTGGTGTAAAACTTAAATAGCTCAAAAATATAGATACAAAAGATTGGCTATTCAATAGTGTATTCAAAATAAAAAGATAGTAGGATTAAAAATCAAAATTAGGACATTTGGCTACGCTATTTTTTCCTTTATCTCCGCTCATAGCAGACATCATAGGTGTTAATCCAATCATAAATTCAATAGAGTTTGGTGCTGTTGAGTTTAATTTATTGATGGAATAATCATACGAAAAACCGGCTGTTAAATTTTTAAGGAATCTGATTTGAATAATTCCTGAAATAAAATCCTTGTTTCTTACGGTTGCTCCAAATCCAATTCTTTTCCTGTAATAGGCCATAACGTTTAATTCCATACTAGGAATGTTTATAAAAGATGAGTGAAGATTTACTGCAGGAACCAAAATAAATCCATTATCTAAAAATATTTTTTTACCTACAGAAACATACAATTGTTGTGCTAAAAGTGATTTATTACCTATTTGTTTTCCGCCTTGCACTTGTCTGTTTTTATAAATTTGTTGTATTGAAATATCTAAAAAAACTTTTTTATTATATAACCTTATTCCCGGAATAAAATCAGGATAGGCAAAGAAATAGCCTGGGTTTGTTGATGCGTAAACAGGATCTGCTTTTGAAATAAAATCTCTGTCAAAAGCCAAATTTCTTGCGCCTGCAAAAATACCAAACGACATGTTTAATTTATTGGTTAAAGGCAGATGAAGTGTGTATGATAAATAATAACCTTCATTTCTAAATAATCCTGCTTTTTCTTTCGACATATAAAAGCCTACATTATGCCAACGCTTGTAACTTCGTTCAGGTCTGATGGTATAATTTATACTTAAAAAATTTTGAAATGGCGAATTGTCAAATCCAACCCATTGTTTTCTGGTTCCAAGTATCACTTCAAGTTTACCATTTATGTTTGTGCCTGCGGCGGCAGGATTATAACCATATTTATTAAATGTAAACTGCGTAAACTGTGCAGTTTGTTGACTTATGCCCGTTAAGCTAAAGAATAAAATGATGTATAAAAAATAGTTCATTATCTGATAATACTTATGTCGCCTTTAATAAATTTATTTTTATCGTTTTTCGAAAAGTATAAAATGTAATAATACGTTGCATCTGGTAAAGGAAGTGTTAAACTTCTTCCATCCCATGGAATATATTGGTTAGCTTGACGGTGAACCAATTGACCCCATCGGTTATATACATATAGTTCAAATTCAGGAAAATTTTCCAATCTGCTAATACTCCAAGTATCGTTAAAACCATCGTCGTTTGGGGTAAAATGATTTTGAGCAACAGGTTCACAAGTTATGGTTTCTATAGAAAAGAAAATGGTTGTATCATGCTCAAATTCATCACTAACAGTTACGTTATAATCACCTGCTTCTAATTGATTAATGTTACTGCTATTTAACCCATTACTCCACAAAATCTGAACCGGATGTGCAGAAACAACATCAACTTTTGCAGACCCAGGTTCGCATGCTTTTTCGGATTTACTGAAATTAACAGAAAAATCCTGAGCCGAGATTTTGATTATGTTAATCAACACAAAAATACATATGTAGTAATATCGTATCATTTACAAAAATTTTGTATTAAATCGTTGGCAGCTTCAATGCCTTCTTCTTTTGCTGTATTTAATGTTTCACAGGCATTGGTTTTATCTCCATTTTGAGAGTATACATAAGCTAATGCAATGTAGGCTTCGCTATAATGATGATCAATCTCTATCGCTTTTTTATAATCTGAAATAGCAGCATTATAATTTTCTGATAATTCGTGCCAATACGCTCTGTTGTAAAATGCCATTGCATAATTAGGATTAATGGAAATGCATTTGTCTAAATCTTTAATGGCATTGGTGTAATCTTCTAATAAACCTTTTGCTAATGCCATATTATATAAGGTTTTATCATGATTTGGATTTGCATCAATTACTTTGTTGAAATGAGAAATAGCATCTGCATATTTCCCTTTTTTTGCAGATAATAACCCTTTTAAAAAATATAATTCGTAATAGTTTGGATTGATTTGTTGAAGTTGAGAAATGGAAATATGAGCTTCTTTTAATTGATTTAATTTTATTTGAGAATAGGCTTTTAAATATAAAATACTATCAAAATGTATTTCCGATGAATTAATAGAATTGATTTCATCAATGGTTAGTTGATATTTTTTTGCCTGAAAATTTTCTTTTATTTTTTGCGTATTATTTTGACTAGTGCCATAAACACTAGTTAAAATAAACATTACATATAAATATTTTAAATTCAATTTCACAAATATTTTTTTAACTCATCACTTATAACTCATCACTCAACATTAATTTTTCTCAACCCAGTCGCCATGTTCTTTAATCAAATCAATTAACTCATTCACGGCATCATCACTGGGCACATTTTTCTTAACTACTTCTTTCCCCTTGTATAAAGATATTTTCCCTACACCTACACCCACATAACCATAATCAGCATCGGCCATTTCGCCTGGTCCGTTTACAATACAACCCATGATACCAATTTTGATACCTTTTAAATGATCTGTTCGTTCGCGAATTTTTTGAGTCGTTTCCTGTAAATCAAATAAGGTTCTTCCGCAACTTGGACAAGAAATATATTCTGTTTTGCTTATGCGTGTTCTGGTAGCTTGTAAAATTCCAAAAGTTGTAGAATTAACCACTTGTGGTGATGTACAATTCTGTTGCTTCATCCAAATACCATCTCCTAAACCATCCAATAATAAAGCACCAATTTCGGCAGATGAACCTAACTGAAAATCCTGTTCGGAAATGTTTTCGTAATTTCTTTTAATAATAACAGGCAGCAGAACATTATTTTCAGTTAATTCAATAAATAATCGTCTCAACTCAGGCATAGCATGAGGATTAAAGCTGTCAAGAATTAAAACAATATTTTTTAAATTCTTTATTTTCGAAATGAACTCAGGAGTTAATACCTCTTTTGTTGCTGCTGCAAAATTTAATTCAGGATGTGTTTTATCGCTTGTAAAAAATTCTTCACCACAAAATAAAGGATATTGTCTTACAGGATTTTCAATTGCTTTCCAGATTTCTGAATTGTAAATAATCCCTAATGTTCCTGGTATTTCAAAATTAACATGATTGTTTCCTACATATACATAATCGCAAGCTAAATCATTAATATTCCATTTATCTAATGGAACAGAGTAATTGTAACCTACAGGAAAAAATGTTGCAGGAGTAATAGAATCTCTTGTGCTAAAATCAGCTATAACTCTGGGAACGTTATGACCTCCAATATTTAAAACGGATTGAGATTCTCGTTTTTGATAATCATAAGGATTATAGGGTAGATTTATTTTCCCATTCTCTAAATGTAATGGCTCAATAGCTTGATGTTGTTTTATTTTTTCAGCACTGTATCTGTCTACCAAAGCTTTTGCAACAGGTATTTCAAATTCAGGATCTTCTGTTAATGATACACGTACAGTATCTCCTAATCCATCTTCTAATAATGCTCCAATTCCAACTGCCGATTTAATCCTTCCATCTTCTCCATCTCCGGCTTCTGTAACACCCAAATGCAATGGATAATTACGATTGGTTTCTATCATTTTTTGAACTAACAAACGGTAAGCTTGAACCATTACCTGAGTGTTACTTGCCTTCATTGAAATTACAATATTATAATAATTTAAATCTTCACAAATACGTAAAAATTCAAACGCAGATTCCACCATTCCTAATGGAGTATCTCCGTATCTGCTTAAAATTCGATCACTTAAAGAGCCGTGGTTTGTGCCAATTCTCATGGCAGTTCCATACTCTTTACAAATATTGACTAAAGGCGTAAAGCGTTGTCTGATTCTTTCCAGTTCCTGTTCATAAGCAGCGTTGGTATACTCAATTTCTTCAAACTTTTTCTTATCTGCATAGTTCCCCGGATTAACTCTTACTTTTTCAATTACACGAGCCGCAAATTCGGCAGCGTTAGGTGTAAAATGAATATCTGCAACTAGGGGAGTTTTATATCCAGCGGCAACTAATTCTTTTTTTATAACTTCTAAATTTTTTGCTTCGTTTATGCTTGGCGCAGTAATTCTCACTAATTCACAACCTGCTTCAATCATTCTGATACTTTGTGCCACAGTTGCTTTGGTATCCATAGTGTCAGTTGTAGTCATGCTTTGTAAACGAATAGGATTATTTCCTCCTATTCCAATATCGCCACATTTTACTTCGCGTGTCACAAAACGTTTGTATTCAGTTAAAGAGTTGCTGTAGGGTGGGTATAATTTCATGTTCTTTTGTATTCTCCCGCAAATATCGCGGATTTTGTAGATTTTTTTAATGTGCTTTACTTTTTGATTTCACAAAAATCTGCGTTAATCTGTGAAATCTGCGGGAAATTATTGTTTAGAATATCTTGTATAAAATTGGTTTACTTGGACTTGCATCATTTTCAAAACTTGCAATTTGTAAATTTAAAATATAAGTTCCGTCATCCACTTCGTTTGGAACATAAATAAATTCGGTAATAGTTTTCTCAAATTGTGTATTTTGTGGATATTGCCAAAATGCATGATGCGCTATTAATTTCCCTTCGTCATTTTCCCGGTCGATGGATGGCATATCAATCAATAAATGTTTAACACCAATTTCGTTTAAAAAATGAATCGCTTCTTCTAAAATATAAGGCGGATTAGTGTTAGAATATTGCATGGTTAATTTATTCAACCCATTAGATAAAGTTCTTATAATGATAGCTTCAGGTGTGGCATTTCCTATAACAATTTCTAATTGTTTTTTTGTTATTACAAAATCGCCGTTTTCCATCAGAGTGGGGAGCAATGTAACAACTTCTGCTAAAAACATAAATTGTTTTAAGCATTGGTTAATAGTTACAAATTCCTTGCTTATATGCCCCACACATTCGGTATGAGTACCATTTCCATGAGGATTGAACGTAATATTTCTGAAATTTACAGACCCGCCTTTACTCACATCTCCAATCCAATTTCCATTAGTTACAGGATCTAATTTCATTGGTTCAACATACCATGCACTGGCGCAATTCTTATTTGTGCTTAAAGGGATTGAGATGTCAATTGGTTGGTATAAATCTATTTTGTAATCTTTTCCTTTATGAAATATTGATCCAATCATTTTCAAATAGTTTTTATAAACCTGATAAATGTACAAACTGTTTCCATTTTTGTTCGGCTTGTTTTAAAAATAGTTTATTTTAATTCTGTTAGCAACTTTTTAATTTTTGTAGAATTATTATAAAATATTAAACTTCAAATTATTTTCAGAAACTTGCATTTTGGAGAATTTTTGTAAAAATATCTTTTTTAACAAAAAAAAGTTCAAAAAGTTTGATTTTTGACAAATATGCTCTAACTTAGTCCCCTAGGTATTTTAACTATACTTAACAAAAAACTAAATAATTGGTATAACATGAAGAAAATTTTTACCACCCTAACTGTTGCATTTGCAGCAATGACAAGCGTTTCATTCGCTCAGCAAGATCCGCAGTTCACTCAGTTTATGCATAGTAAATTGATTTATAATCCTGGTTATGCAGGAACAAGTGAAGCAATTTGTGCAAACGTATTGTATCGTCAACAGTGGGTTAATTTCCCAGGTGCTCCTAAAACAGGCTTATTAAGTTTTGATATGCCTATTGGTCAGTTACCATTAGCTGTTGGGTTAAACGTGATGAGTGACCAGATAGGTTTCTCTAAAACTTTATTTGCGCGTTTAGCTTTGGCATACAATCGTACAATTGGTCCGGGTGTTTTAGGTTTAGGGATCGACGTTGGTATTTTACAACAACAATTTAATGGAACATGGATTACTCCGGATGGACCTGGTCAACGTGATGCGTCAATTCCTGATTATCAAAGTGGTTCTATTACTGCACCTAACGCAGGATTAAATAAATTAACCTATGATATAGGTTTCGGTGCTTTTTATTCAATTGCTAACAAAATGTATGTGGGTATTTCTTCAACTCACTTAGCAGCTCAGGATATAAAATCAGCAGATAGCGTTAAATACCAATTAGCTCGTCACTATTATATCGTAGGTGGGTACACATTTGATTTATCTCCGGTTCATGCTATTTCTCCTAATATTAAAGTTAAATCTGATGGTGCATCAACTCAGTTAGATGTTAATTTAACTTATACATACAATAGAGCTTTTTGGGTTGGTGTTTCATACCGTATGCAGGACGCTATTGCTCCAATGTTGGGATATAAATTCCAAAACGGATCTTTAAAAGGCTTAAAAGCAGGATATTCTTATGATTTAACAATGTCTAAAATTAAGGGTTATAGTTCTGGTACTCACGAAATTATGTTAGGATATTGCTTTAAACCAAAAAGCAAACCAAAAGTTACTTCTTACCAAAATGCAAGATTTTTAGATTAATTTGTAACCTTTTAAAAAAAAGACCGTTTAAGTCCCTTACAAACTTTATTTTTAAAATGTTTATAACTTGTTAATAAAGTAAAATGTAACTAAAAATAAGGATTGGGATTATAAACAACAAGAAAGCGACATGAAACCATTACAAAAATTTCACTAGCTTAAAAACTAAACAAAAGCACTATGAAAAAACTGATTGTATTAGCTTCGTTTATTGCCGTTGTTACTGGTTGTAACAAAAAGGCAGGAGAGTTAGTCGGCGTTGCAGGTAGAGAACAATGGTTTCAGCCAGATCCATTTGGTACCTTGTACATTCCTATGGGAAGTTACCATATGGGGCCAAGCGACGAAGAGATTACTATGGCTCATACAGCTAAATCTAAAATGGTTTCTGTTCAAGCATTCTACATAGATGACTCAGAAATATCGAATAACGAGTACCGTCAGTTCGTTTATTGGGTGCGTGATTCAATAGCTCGTAAATTATTGGCTTTTGGTTCAAACCCAGATGCTGAGGATTTTCAGGTTCCACAAGAAGAGTTCCTAGCAATGTGGCCAATTTATAAAGGAGATAATAATTTACAGGATCCATATATCAACTGGGATGAAAAAATTAAGTGGGATAGCGATGATGAGGATTATCGTTTGGATTTACAACCCATGTATTTACCAGAAGGAGAACGTTTTTATAACCGTAAAGAAATAGATGCTCGTAAATTAAATTATGAATATTACAGAATCGATATTCGTTTGGCAGCATCTAAATCAAACCGTTTTATCCCTCAAAAATCTTTAGATATTCAGGATGCATCTCATGAGTATAAAAAAGCTGAGTATATAAATGGTGTTCATTTGAATGATGGACAAAATGGCGCTCCTGGACAATTATCTACTGCAGTTGGTAAACCGGATCAGGATCCTAAAACATTAGGAACATATAATGTTGAAGATCAGGTATCTGTAGGTCAAGGAAATTACGTTCCTCGTGAGCGTAAAGGAGTTGATCGTTCAGTATTTATCTTAAAAGATGTTATTAATGTATATCCTGATACCTTAGCTTGGGTTCATGATTTCACTTATTCATTTAACGAACCAATGACTAATATGTATTTCTGGCATCCGGCTTATGATGACTATCCGGTAGTTGGTATCACATGGAAACAAGCACGCGCATTCAGTATCTGGCGTTCAAACTTGTTAAATAATTATTTAATTGGAAATGGAATGACAATCGTAAATGACTTCCGTTTACCAACAGAATCTGAATGGGAATATGCAGCTCGTGGAGGTAATGATTTATCTCCATATCCTTGGGGTGGTCCTTATATCCGTAATGCAAGAGGATGTTTCTTAGGTAACTTTAAACCAATGAGAGGTTCTTATATTGATGATGGTGGATTCCACTCTGTGTATATTTACTCTTATA
>JAEUTR010000637.1 GCA_016787365.1 Bacteroidia bacterium | reverse complement strand
ATTCTCCCTGTGCTAAAATAGCTTTTTCTTCATTTACAGTAAACATGTCCATTGTAAATGAACGTAAATGATTAAAATGGTTTTTAATTAAATCTATTCCTTTTGTTTTGTAATCTGTCGAATTATATAATTTTTCGATTTCATTCAAATAAATATTTTCCAGCTTACTGATTATGTCGTTTGCTTTGTCATTTTCTTTTTTATAAAGAGCGTTACAAATTTCAACTAAAGTATTGGTTGTACCGCTCATGGCAGATAAAACCACAATTTTTCGGTCGTTTCCCGAAATTAATGATACTAATGCTTTCATGCGTTCCGCTGTTCCAACACTAGTTCCTCCAAATTTTAAAATATTCATCGTAATTTTTTAAGATTAAATTATTGACTGCTTTTTTGCAGATTTAAATGTAATAATGTTTATTGATTTTTTGATGTATAAGAATCAATCCCTGATTCCGCTATACGAAATTAAATATGGCTCGGGCGAGCCTTACGTTTACATTTAAGTTTTATGATGTAAAAGTTGTTTTTCATTTAATTGGTTACAAAGAAAAACATAAAAATGGAATTTCCAAATGCTTTGTATTCCAAATTTATATTTTTGTGAGTATAATGAGCAAAAAATATGAAATAAAAAGGCCAATAATTGTTACTTGGTTAACAAAAAACAGTTAAAGAAGTTATAAAATACTTCTATTCTTAAGATACAAATTTGTACTTTTACGAGGCAAAATATTCGTGTTTAAAAATTCAGATATTCTGAATATAACTATGAATACATACTATTTAAATAACAATACATGAATTCTCTTTTTATATTATTTTTAAATCTGGGTGGAGGAGAAGTTGTTCTCATCCTTTTGGTTATTTTATTAATGTTTGGCGGAAAAGGAGTTCCCGGAATTGCCAAAGCACTTGGTAAAGGTATCAGAGAGTTTAAGGATGCCGCTAATGGTATTCAAAAAGATGTGATGCAAGGTACAGGCGGTATAACCAATACCATTCAGGAACACATACAGGAAGTTAAAAAAGAAGTAGACAATATTTCTGATTCTAAATAAGTTCTGTTTGCCAATGATTTTCAGATTTTCACAATATATGTTTAAGTATTTAGCATTGGTATTTATACCCATGCTGTTTATATGTTGTAATCCTGATGTCCAACAGGATGAAAAAAAATCGTTTAATAAGGAAAAGGTAAAACAGCAGTTTGTGAAAGCTAATCAACAAGTGGTGATTAAAGAAAGTGATGAGATGGATTACTATCAAAAATCACATAATATGCCATTTGTAAAAACAACTGGTGGAATCCGTTATTATATATATAAAGCTTCTCCAAAGGGAGATTCGGTTAAAACAGATGATATCATTAAAATAAACTATAAAGTATCTCTTTTAGATGGAACAGAATGTTATTCATCCGAAACTGAAGGAGCAAAAGAGTTTGTAGTTGGTATGGAAAATATTGAAGATGGAATTCATAAAGCAGTATTGTTCCTTAAATCAGGTGACAAAGCACTTATTTTAATTCCGTCTCATTTAGCTCATGGTTTATTAGGCGATTCAAAAAAAATTCCGCCACAATCACCCATCGTGTATGATGTGGAAATTTTATCCGTTAAAAAACAACAACATTAATGCATAGATTTTTTAAAATAAGTGCGTTGCTGTTTGTTGCTTTAATATTGAATTATTCGTGTAGTAAGTCGGAATTATTTAATGGATATACCAGAAATGCCGATGGATATTACTATAAACTTTTGGGTATTGGAGATGGAAATGAAGGTCCGAAAGAAGATGATGTGGTTGTATTGGATGCCGTTATGAGAACCCAGTCAGATTCAGTGTTCTGGGATACAAAACATGATGCCGCTAATGGACTTTATGTATTGTTGAAGTCAGAGTTATTAGAAGGTTCATGCAATGGTTATTATTTAAAAATGGTAGAAGGCGATAGCGCCTCTTTTCTAATAAAACCCTCTGTTTTTTTTCGGGATTATTTTGATACCATTGTGCCAGACTTTTGTAAGCATGATACTTTGATAAAACTGGATGTGAAATTGAACCAGATTATATCTTTTGCCGAATATAAATCACTCAAAA
>JAEUTR010000634.1 GCA_016787365.1 Bacteroidia bacterium | reverse complement strand
ATTGCCTTGCAATGTCCAAACTGTAGATACTAATGTGTAGTAAACAACTTTGCCATTAGTTGCGTCTGATACCCATAGTTCTGAATTAGAAGTATTATAAGCTACATAACCTGGCATAAACCCTAAATTAATAGTTGCTGTAATTGTATTCGTTAACACATCAATTTCAGATACAGTTTGAGAACCTTCGTTATCTGCATACATTTTACCATTGCCAGCTGCCCAAGCACCAACAGGATTAATACCTGTACTAATAGTTTGGATTACATTTTTAGAGGTTGGGTCGATTACTGATATACTACCATCTTTTGTGTTGGCTACATATACTTTTGAGCCATCGTTTGAAAACGTAACTTCTGATGGGAGTTGACCAACATTTATAGTGTTTTGTAAAGTCCAATCGGTTGTTTTATAAACTAATACTGTACCCAAAACAGAATCGCCTTGAGGTATCCATAACTCGGTGCTAGTTGGGTTAAAAATGGCATTGTGTGGTAATTGACCTACACTAATTTCTTTATCAATATTACCTGTAACAACATCTATGATTTGTATTTTTTGTCCTGCAACAGAGCCACCATGCCCTGCATGCCCAGCGCTTAAATCTTTACTTGTAATAGCCACCGCCATTTTTGTTTTAGTATGATTTAAGTAGATGTGATGAGGAAATGTAGCTCCATTTAATGAAATAGTTTCTGTTACTGTATTATTAGACAGTTTAATGACAGAAATGTTATTTGAGCTTCCATTAACAATGTACGCCGCAGGATAGTTTATATTTAAAGGTGTTGTTACTGGGTGCGTAACCGTATGATCTTCTGCTTTAGTTTCTTCCTTTTTTTTACAAGAAGCCAAATTTATTGCCACTAATGCAATTACAATATTAGAAATTAAGATTTTGTTTTTCATTTTATATATTTTTTAATTATAATTATTAAAATAAACCACAGGCTAACCGAACACAAACCGATTACAAAGTCAATCACTAACTTTTAAGCAACCTGTGGTTATTTTTTATTTTCTATCGTACTGGCAACATTCAGGCAACTCGTTATAACTTGTGTTATCTCCTTTATACTTTTCGTTATCATAACCAACAACGGCTATGTTTTTTTGAATTTGGTCGAGGGTTATTTTTGTTGTGTCGTATGCAACAGAAATCACTTTTGTTTCTGTGCTCCAATCTGCTTTTGTTACACCTTCAACTTTTAAAGAACCTTCGATTGTTTCTTTACACATATCACAATTACCCCATACTTTAAAAGTGGATGTAGTAATGCCATTACTTGTTATTGTTGAAGCTGATACCTCTTCTTTTTTTGCGTCGTTACCACAAGATGCCATTGCTATTGCAATACATACAATTGCTAGATATTTTATTTTTTTCATTTTGAGATTAGTTTATGGTTAGTTTTTTATTTATGAATTGATTATTACTTTTTATTTGAACTGTATAAATGCCTTTGCTCCATTGCGAAACATTTATTGAATTGGTTTTACTTAATTCATTTACTTCATGAATCAATTTCCCATTTATGTCATAAATCATTAGGGTTGAAGCCTTATCAGGCTCAACATAAAAATCAATATTTACATTTCCATTTGAAGGATTTGGGAAAACTGATATGCTATTTTCTTTTAAATTATTTTCGATAACACCTACAACATTTCCAACAAATTGTAAATTATCTACATATATATAACTACCATTTTTTGGAACATTGCTACTTGAAGAAATAACAATAATGGCACTGTCGGGATTTTCGCCACTCATATAATTTAAAAATGTACCGTTATTAAACCAACTATGAGCCATTGCGTTAAAATAACTTGCACCAAATGCAACTGTATCTCTTTGTAAAAGAGATGAATTCCATTTTGTTAAAAGAACTTTTATACTTGATGAATCGGCAGGGTCGGCAGGCATATATTGTACATAAGAACTTAAATATTGCGGTCGGTTAGAAAAAGGAAATCCTGATTTTGGTTTGTAAGTTACAGTATCAATTATACCACAAACTGCAATGCCAGGTACAATGCCTTTACCCGCAATTGTTTTGGAACTCAAAA
>JAEUTR010000625.1 GCA_016787365.1 Bacteroidia bacterium | reverse complement strand
CCCGGTAAATGATCATGAGTTGTTGGGTGACCTTGTAAACGTGTATTTAAACGACGGAACGTTTTTAATTCTTCCACCGGAAAATATCCACAACGGGCTAAAACACTGTAATATACTGGAGAAATATGCCCATTACTTAGGAAAAACAAATCCTCTCCAATACCATCCATGGTAAAATTTTTTGGATTGTGATTCATAACGCCATTATATAAGGCTACTAAAAAATCTGTACAACCTAGCGAACCGCCTGGATGTCCTGAGCTAACAGCGTGAACCATGCGAACGATATCGCGGCGAACTTGAGTTGAAAGTTTTTGAAGTTGTAAAATATCTGCCATAAGTATTGATTTTGCTGCAAAAATAGCATTTGCTTAGGCTATATAACGCTAATGTTAATAATAATAACAGTATGTTAAAAAATAAAAGGATTCAGGTTTTATGCACAATAAAAAGGACCTAATTGTTAAAAACTGCCCAAGAATGCTATCAATTATAGCAAAGCTTAGTAATCCATTTTAATATATTTGCAAATTAAATTCGTGAGATAGAGAATTGATGAGTTATTGATTTGTTAACTAATTCAGTAATTCTTTAACTCACACAATCAAAAATTATATTATATGGCTTTAAAATGTGGAATTGTTGGCTTACCAAATGTTGGGAAATCGACCTTGTTTAATTGTTTAAGTAATGCAAAAGCGCAAGCGGCAAACTTTCCGTTTTGTACAATTGAACCAAATGTTGGTGTTATTACCGTTCCAGACGAACGTTTAAATAAATTGGCTGAATTAGTAAAACCTCAAGCATTGCAACCAACTACTGTTGAGATTGTGGATATTGCAGGTTTGGTAAAAGGTGCTAGTAAAGGCGAAGGTTTAGGAAATAAATTCTTAGCAAACATTCGTGAGTGTAATGCTATTTTGCATGTGTTACGTTGTTTTGATGACGATAATATTATTCACGTAGATGGAAGCGTTAATCCAGTTCGTGATAAAGAAATTATTGATACGGAATTACAGTTAAAAGATTTAGAAGCAGTTGATGCTAAGTTGAAGAAGTTTGAAAAACAGGCTAAAACAGGTAACGATAAAGATGCCGTAAAAACATACGCAGCTTGCTCAAAATTAAAAGAAACTTTAGAAAGTGGAAAATCAGCTCGTGCTTGTCAGTTAGAGGAAAGTGAATTACCATTTATTCAAGACTTACATTTATTGACTATTAAACCAGTGATGTATGTGTGTAATGTGGATGAGGCTTCTGCTAAAACTGGCAACAAATATGTTGAAGCCGTTAGAGAGGCAGTAAAAGGAGAAGGCGCAGAAATATTAGTAATTACTGCTGCTATGGAAAGTGAAATTTCTTCATTAGAAACATACGAAGAAAAACAAATGTTTTTAGCCGAAATGGGATTAGACGAACCAGGAGTAAATAAATTAATTAAACAAGCCTATAGCTTATTAAAATTACAAACTTACTTTACAGCAGGCGTAAAAGAAGTTCGCGCTTGGACTATTGAAAAAGGAATGACGGCACCTCAAGCAGCGGGTGTTATTCATACTGATTTCGAAAAAGGATTTATCCGTGCTGAGGTAATTGGTTACAACGATTATGTAACTTATGGTTCTGAAAATGCTTGTAAAGAAGTTGGTAAATTAAGAGTAGAAGGAAAAGAATATGTGGTAGCTGATGGAGATGTAATGCACTTTAGATTTAACGTTTAA
>JAEUTR010000220.1 GCA_016787365.1 Bacteroidia bacterium | reverse complement strand
CCTTTTATAGTCATAGCAATTCCGGCTAATGTAACCATTCCTCCCTCAACTCCGGTAGATAAGAATTCTATTTTTCCGTGACCGTACGGATGATCCTCATCTTTTGGTTTTGCGGCATAATACAAGCTATACAATGCAAATGAACCTGCTAATACATTGACAATAGATTCAATTGCATCCGTTAAAATGGCACTAGATTGAGTTAAATAATACGCCAAAAATTTTAAAGCCATTAATAAAAAACCTACTATCAAAGTAAGTTTCATGGTATTTATTTTTGTACGGCTATTATCCATTTATAAGTATATCAAATGTAAGATACTAAATTAATCAAGTTGTTGAGAAAGTTGATATAATAATTTGGATTTGACTAAGATGGTTTTAAATACTAGTTAGATTATAAAACTAGTTTATCTTTTAATAAAAAAACCGATACTCTTAAGTATCGGCTTTAAAATCTACTTTAAGTAGCCCGTACGGGAATCGAACCCGTGTTTCGTCCGTGAAAGGGACGCGTCCTAACCCCTAGACGAACGGGCCATTTTATTAACTACTGTGGTATAAACCATGGCAGTAAATTAATGGAGTGCAAATTTACAATTATTTTCTTATCCGCAAAAAAAAAATCAATAAATCATGAAAATCTTTTTAGTCTGTAATTTTCAACAGACTTTATAATGCTTATTTGTAGTAAAAATGCCAGTATTAGTGAGCAAAAAACTACGGCATATCCATAAAACCACAAATATTGTGGATGTGCAAAAAACCAGGCTCTTAATATACTTACTACAATATGATGGCATATATATAGTGAAAATGAGTATTCGCCTATATATCTGTCCGTTTTATTATTCTTAAACGAAATAAAAATAAATGGTATGGATATAAATATATAGATATAAAACAATGTGTTTTTCACATGTTCCTGAACAAATAATTCATCAAAAAGAAAAATCCCTGATACGGCAATTATCAATAAAACATAACCAATTACTGCAGGTATATTTTTATTTTGTAGTTTTTTGTAAATCATATAGGCAACGCTTCCTGCCATAAAAAAAGCCAGTTCAAAAGGAAAAAAGCGGTATGTCCAAGGGTCGTAGCATAAATAATTAAACCGAGCAAAATAGTATTTGATAGTTAAACCCAATACGACCAATATTATTTGCCATTTTAGGTGTTTGGTTACTAAAAATGGAGCTATCAGATAAAACATGAATTCAATGTTGATGGACCATGCCTGGGGTACTAATAAATACTGATAGCCCGTATGCTTATAGGATAAAACCTGATTGGTTAACAATGGTTGGCACAATTCATCCAATCTTAAAAAATAAAGTATATCCTGCCCTATAATAACCAGATTTTCGAATATAAAATAGCAAATAGTAGTACCTGCTAAGCAATTATAATTATGGATGTATCTGGCTAAGTAATATGGCTGGTTAAATCCAAAATAGCCCACCAAACATAATAATAACGCAATGCACAAAACAATCCAATACACAGGGAAAATTCGATAAAAACGACTTAATATAAATTTTTTGTAACTCCCTGCGCCTGTATATTTTTCGTTAAGTATAAGCGCCATATAAAACCCTGAAATCATATAAAATGATTCAACTGCTACTTGCCCGCCACACATTCTTAAACCGAATAGTTTGTAGGAGTGATAAACAACAACGGCTAAAGCTAATATGGTTCTGAGAATTCCCATCTTATTTCATTAGTATGAACTCCGAGTGATTTTAACTGTAATATTATTGTTTTTATTTGACTCAGCGAACTGTTTTCCTCTTTTTCCTCTATTTAGTATACAATTATGGCTTAACATAAAAAAGACCGACAACTTTTGTTACCGGTCTTGAGTTACTGAATCAGTATTTATTAATCTACTTTTTCCATTATTTTTTTAGCTTCTTCCACTACTTTTTTCTGAGCTTCAATTTCAGCTTTTTTCTTAACCTGATCTTCTTCATTTTTTTTAATATCCTCTTCAGCTTTCTTTATTTTCTCTTTATAATTTTCTATATCAGATTTTGAATTTTTGTTATCTTTTTCCAAATCTTTTTGATTATCCTCCAATTTACCAAGAACTTTCTCAAGACCTTTCACTTTATCTGCCATTGATTCTTTAGTTACTTTGATTGCAAATTCTTTAATCATTTTTTCGGCAGCTCTGTGCTTATCTCCTTCTGATGAAGATAAATAAGCTCCTCCCAAATCAAAAGCCACATGCATAATCACTGTTTTTGTTTTTTTATCTTCTTCAAAAGTAGCATATACATCTACAGGATTATTTCCCCAATCTTTAATTATTATATTATCTCCAAATACTTCACCTTTATCGGTTTTAACTTTTTCGTTTTTAAAATCTTTTAAAAAGCTTTTCCATTTACTTTCCACATCATCTTTAGTGGTTTCATAAATGGTTGTTGTA
>JAEUTR010000616.1 GCA_016787365.1 Bacteroidia bacterium | reverse complement strand
TGGGTTTTAATACGAAATATAACTTACAATAGGGTAGTGGTCGGTTAATGTTTCTGAGAGATGATGGTAGTTTTTACTGGTAAGTTCTTTGCTATGTAGTATATAATCAATTCTAAATCTTGGAAATTTTCCGGCATAAGTTTGCTCAAATCCCGAGCCGGATTCAACAAAGGCATCTTTTAAATCTCCCCGAACTGTATTGTAAACATATGAGGCAGGAGTGTCATTAAAATCTCCACAAACTATTATTTTATATTTACAGTTGGCTATGTGAGCCGCAATAGCATCTGCCTGAACAGCTCTTTTTACAAATGCTCTTTTTAAACGACGTAAAATGTTTTTACTTTTTTCAACTTCGTCTTTCGTATCGGTAGTATCATTTTTTACCTGTTCAATAAATTTATAATCCGCTTTATTAAAGCGAATGGATTGAAGGTGCATATTATAAATACGAAACGTATCTTTTTTTATAATAACATCAGTGTAAATGCAAATATTATTAGCACTGGTATTAAATTCTATTTTACCTTTTTTAATAATGGGAAACCTGCTAAAGGTAGCAATACCCCAATGATCGTTACCCCGAAGCGTTGTTGTGTATTCGATATGGTGATTTTTTGCATTTAATAAACCTGTTACAGTATCAATATTATTAAAATCTCCTTTTTCTTCTGAAGTATAAAATTCCTGTAAACACAATATATCCGGATTTTCTTCGGCTAAAGAAGTTAAAATGATATTTCTACTTTCTGTATTTTTTGTCCAGTTGTATAAGTCAAATAACATAGAGTTATAACTCATAATTTTAATGTCTTTGTTAGAAATAGAATCGGAAGTAAAATCAAACTGAATAAATCCTAAACAGGTTTTTGCACTTAATAATATAGCTATAAATGAAAATGCGGCATGAACACGGAATTGAGCAAACCAGTATACCGTAAATACAATATTAGCAAATAGGATCACAGGAAAAGTCAGCCCAAAAAATGCCAGCATCCAAAAATGATTTGGGGAAATGTATTTAGATGCGATAGAACCTAATAAGCCTATAATAAAAGCATAATTAATCCATAATAAAATTCTGTTAAGCTTGGAGAGCTTTTTAGCATTTCTTCTTTGAATAATTGCCCTTAGTTCAGGAATAGATATGTTAGAGAGGAAGCTGATACTTTTATTTTATTAATTGCAGTTTTACATTTACTTGTTCTTTTTTCTTGAAAAAAAAGAACCAAAAATTCAAGACGAAACGCCAACTCCATTTTTTTTCTCGCTTAAAAAGTCTCCGCAATGCCACCAAAAAAAATGTAGTTCGCACCGTTTCGTCAAAATCAGCCGCACTATTACCAACGTATGTAGTGATGGAGTTGTGATTATATAATGAATTTCTCAAAAATTATTATTGAATTAATCCATCTTTCATGATGAGTTTTCTATCGGCCATATTTGCTAATATTTCGTTGTGCGTTACAACTACAATGGTTTGTTTGAGCTCATCTCTTAATTTAAAAAAGAGTTGATGTAAATTGTGAGCATTTTCACTATCTAAATTTCCACTTGGTTCATCGGCAAAAATAACTTTAGGGTTATTAATTAATGCTCTGGCTACCGCTACGCGTTGCTGTTCTCCACCTGATAATTCGGATGGTTTGTGATCAGCACGATGTTTTAATCCCAGTAAATCCAATAATTCATTTGCTTTTAACTCAGCATCTTTTTTTGATACTTTATTGATAAAAGCTGGTATGCAAATATTTTCAATAGCAGTAAATTCGGGGAGCAAGTGATGAAACTGAAATACAAAACCAATGTGTTGATTACGGAAAGCGGCTAATTTTTTTTCGTTTAAGGATGTAATATTAATACCATTAAACAGTATTTCACCGGAAGTTGGTCGGTCAAGTGTTCCTAAAATAGTAAGCAGTGTGGTTTTTCCTGCACCGGATGAGCCTACTACAGAAACTACCTCAGATTCTTTAATATGTAAATCTACACCCTTTAATACTTCTAAGGAACCGTATTGTTTTTTTATATTTTTACCTATTATCATATTTAGAACTAGCTAAATTATGATTATGAATAAAGTACGAATTTACGAATCTAAATGCTTAGCGTAGCACACACAGATTCGTATATTTGTATAAATTCGTAATCATTTTTTATTTTTTATTTGCTTAATATTTTCAACTCGGTTCTTCTGTTTTTAGCTTTATTCTCAGGCGTATCGTTTGGAGCTTTTGGTTTTGTATCGCCATAACCTTTGTATGATAAATTGGTAGCAGGGATTGGACCTTTTTCTATCACATAATCATAAATGGCTTTTGCTCTATTGTTAGATAAGGTTTTATTAAATGCCTTATCTCCACTATTATCGGTATGCCCGCTAAACTCTACTTTTAATGTTGGATTGGCTTTTAAGAAAGAAATAATCTTTTGCAGCTCTGCTTTTGATTCTGCTTTTAAATCCCATTTATTGACATCAAAGAAAATGTTTTTCAATTCAATAATTCCTGTATCAATAGGTTGTAATGGAATCTGCAATTGGTAAGGTTTACTATAATCTGCTACTTTATCTTTTAATGAAAAATTGTCGCTGTAAAATAAAAATCCGGGCTTGCTAACATTTACTAGGTAATTATGATTAGAGGTCAGAGTTACTAAAAATTCACCAGCACTGTTACTAAAAGCACTTGTTACAGATTGTTGAGTTTCCAAATCTATTAATTCAAAAGATGCTTCAACAGGTTCTTTTGTTTTAGCGTTATAGGTTAAACCTTTTACATAGGTTATTTTTTCAGGACGAAGGGCTTCCGGCAATTCAAACTGATAAATATCTAAGCCGCCAAATCCGCCTTCACGTTCACTTGCAAAATAAGCCAGTTTACCATTAGCGTCTACTAATAAACTGTTTTCATCATTAACAGTGTTAATAGGATATCCCAGATTGATTGCTTTTCCCCAGCTACCATCTGCTTGTCGTTTACTCATAAATATATCCAGACCGCCCATTCCTGGATGACCTTCGCTACTAAAATACAAGGTTTGGTTATCAGGATGTATATAAACACTTTCTTCACCTTCAGGTGTATTTACATTATCTGATAATTTTACAGGTTCCGAAAATTTACCATCGTTGCCAATGGTAGAAGAATAAATATCAGGATTTTTAATTCCATCACGTGTTACCGAGCCTCTTATAAAATACAAGGTTTTGCCATCGCTGCTAAAACTTGGTTGTGTTTCCCAGTTTCTGGTATTAATTGTAGGGCCTGCGTTTGAGGGTTTAGACCATTTACCATTTATTTTTTGAGAATAAAAGATATCACAACTACCATAACCTCTTCTTTCAGAAGTTCCATAATCTCCACTCATTTCGATACAGGAAGCAAAAAACATAATTTGACCATCGGCACTTAATGATGGAGCTCCTTCATTACCGGGCGTATTAACCGACGTAATTGGAGTAGCAGGTTGCCAAACATTGTTTACTTTTTTACTGATATAAAAATCTTCTTGTCCTGGTGAATTTTCTTTATCATCCAGTCTGATATTTCTTGTAAATAAAAAAGTGTTGCCATCGGCTGTAATAGCAGGGAAATATTCGTAATTGTTAGAATTAATTCCACTGCCAACATTAACAGGATTAAATGGCTGAGGATGCTTTTTTGCATCTACTCCAAATTGTGCATTTTTTAAATATTTTTCGGCCTGTTCTTTCGTATTAGGATTTATGCGTTCAAATTTCAAATAAGTTTCGAAATTTTTTACGGAGTTATCATAATCTGCAGAAATTAATTGTGCAGAAGCCAAATCAAAATAATTACGAGGAAAAAATTTAGGATTAATATCTACAGCTTTCTGGAAATGAGGAATAGCTTCTTTTGTTCTTCTTTTTTCCATCAATAAGTAGGCAAGAGCAGAATGTGCTTCTATGAAATTAGGATCTTCAGTTAGAGCTTTATTAAGTAATTTCTCTGCTTCTTCATCTTTTCTGATTTCATAGCATTTTTTACCTTCTTCGTAAAATTTAATTGCTTTTTTATTAGTACTTGTATAGCTTCCGGGAGGTAAACTGTTTTGTGAA
>JAEUTR010000570.1 GCA_016787365.1 Bacteroidia bacterium | reverse complement strand
TCCGGTAGTCGGATTCCCATAATTTTACATAAACCAATTGCCATATCGCTATAGCCACTAAAATCAAAATAAATTTGAAAAGTATATGCAATCGCTCCAACCCATGCTGCAGCCGAATCGATATGTTGTACATCTAATTTAAATACATCGTCTGCCTGAGCACCAATGGTATTAGCTATGATTACTTTTTTTGCCAGACCTATACAAAACGTATAAAAACCACTTAGTTTAACTTCGGCAGTATAATTTTTTTCGCGGTTAGTAATTTGGTCGGCAATATCATGATAACGTACAATTGGCCCGGCAATGAGTTTAGGAAATAATAAAATGTAAGTTTGATAATGCCAGAAATTTTTTAACGGTTTGTGCACTCCTCTATAAACATCTACAACATAAGTAACACTTTCAAACGTGTAAAAAGAAATCCCAATTGGAAGTACAATTTTTAACCATGATATTTCTTTTACACCGGCTAAACCTAATACCTCATTAATATTATCAATAAAGAAATTAAAATATTTGAAGTAAAAGAGTAAACCTAAATTCATGATTAACGAAATAATCAGAAATTGCTTTTTCGTTTTTTCTGATTTTGATTCAGCCATTTTATTGACTAAAAAGAAATCAAGAAAGGTTGTACCAAGAATCACAAAAATAAATTTTGGTCCACCCCAGGCATAAAATACAATGCTGAAAATAAGGATACATGCATTTTTAAATTTGTGAGGCGTAAGATGATACGCTAATAAAAAAACAGGTAAAAAATAAATTAAAAATGTAATGCTGCTAAAAACCATGATTTATATTATTTTGTTACATCAATTGTTTGATATCATTAATCCAGGCATCTAAAATCACTAATTCCTGTTCTCCAATATGTTTTTTTTCTACTAATTTTTCGTAACAAGTTCTCAGGTTTTCATAAATAAACTCTTTACCTTGTTTTAAATCAAGAGCAATTAGGTCGTTCATAATACTTTCGTTGTTTACATATCCACTAATCTCATCTTCAAAATCTTTCATTAAATCATGATCGTTTCGTTTTTGATAAACGGTTGAGTTATGAAATGACAAATTCCAATTGCAGGTCCAAAGAATACGTTGTGCTACAAAGCTTCGCCAAATATCCGTCATTCTAAAGCTACAATAAGACGGAAGGTATAGTAAAGCAAAGGCTTCTTTAAACCAGGTTGTATTTTGGCTATTGAATGGACAAATGGCTTGATTACCTAAAATGATGTTATTATGTTTTTTGAAATACACAGGTAATTTTAAAGTAAGGCGATAGATGGCATCAACATCAGGATTTTCATCTGCTAAGCCTTGTTGTATAGGACAATAACACGTTTCTAAAGAATTGTTGATATTCGGAATTTGATTGGTTAGATGTCTTAACGAAAAACCTCTTGGCCAAATGTTAGTATCAGAAAAATAATTGTAAACATTAACCCAGTTTTCATTTTTTAAAAGATGGCCGGCAATATTTTCTGTTCTGTTTTCCCAAAATTCAGGTAAAGGAATATTATCATCATCTGTTTCGATAATAATAGTTGAGCCATTTTTAATAGCTTTCAAATAAGCGATATTTTTTTTCGAATAATGTTTATCCGGAATAAGTGTAGCAATAGTAAAGGGTAATTTATGTTGGGTTTCTATACTTAAAAACTCACAATTATCAAGTTTAAAATCTTTTGGAGATTTTGTATCTCCGGCAACAATAAAGGATACATTTTGTTCGGCACATTCTTTAGCAAATGTTTTTAATATAGGATGATCTGAATTTGCTATAGATGTAATAACAAGACTTGTATTTGTGTTCATAGTAAATTAGTCGATTAGTTTTGCACGGAAAGTAATGCGCTTTATGAAATAGTAAAATAATACACTTAATGAGTTTGTGATAGCTCTTTGAGAAACACTGGGCGATGGTGCGCGATAGTGAATTGGAATTTCGGCAAAGCGTTTTTTTCTTAAAAGATATCTAACCTCTGTTTGATAAAAATGAGCTTTTGATAAAAGACCGTAATCCAGTATTTGCTTTACAATCGGAGCATGAAATCCTTGGTAACCGGAAGTCATATCATACATTTTAGAACCTAATAATACATTAGATAAAAATGTACCAAATTTAGAAAGGAATACGCGCTTAAAACTGGATTGATTGATGGAGCCACCATTAATAAATCTACTTCCAAATGCACATTCATTGCCTTCATTCAATACCCTTAAAAACATAGGAATAGCTCTTGGATCATGCGACATACCAGCATCCATTTCGATAATAATTTCATGACCTGCTTCGTATGCTACTCTATAACCTGCTAAATATGCATCTACTACATTTCTGTTTTTATCACAAAAAACGGTTTTAAATCGCGGATCTTTTTTTGAAAGAGCATTACATAACTCCAGTGTATTATCCTTGGATACATTATCGATAATAAAATAAACGGTGCCACAGTTTAATCTGTCAAGCATACTGGTAAGTGAACTCGTAAACGAAACAAAATCTTCTGCTTCATTAGCCATTGGAACTATAATAGAGAAATTAAAAAGTTGCATAATTATTTGGCCGCTGGATTTTGTTGTTGTACCTGTTTAAGTTGTGTGATAATAGATTCCATCTCTTTAAGATTAGCTGTTTGATTGATTGATACAAGGTAGTTACGATAGTATTCAATTAAATTCAAACATTCGCTTATTTTAACCTGTGCTAAAAAAGCATTAGGTTGAAGTTTAAAAGCTTCATAAAACTTAGATACCATAGGTATTACTTTTTCATTTTGATTATTGTTTTGATAATGAAAAATTAAAAACATATATGCTGTAGCTACATTTTGATTTCGTTGGAGTAAATTTTCATAAAAAACAGCAGCTTCATTATTTTTTTTCTGGGTAATAAGCATTTCAGCATGTAATAAACATCCTCTAAAATCATCATTTATAGCATTGCAGGCTTGTAATGAAATACGTTCAGCT
>JAEUTR010000503.1 GCA_016787365.1 Bacteroidia bacterium | reverse complement strand
CAATATCATCTGCCAAACGTCCACGTAAAAATTTATCCTGACGAATAATAATATGATCAAACATTTGTGCTGAAATTCTTCCCATATCTCTGATGTCTTCATCTCTCCTATCGCCAGTACCGGTTATAATTCCTATTTTATACGGAGAGTCAATAGTTGATAAAAACTCTTTAATACCTCTGAAACCATCGGCATTGTGGGCAAAATCAATCATGACTTTATATTCTTTAAAATCAAAAATATTCATTCGTCCCGGTGTTTGTGCTGCCGAAGGAATAAAGGTTTCTAAATTTGTTTTGATATCCTCAATCGTAAAACCATATACATAGGTTGCAAGGGTAGCCGCCAAAACGTTATAAACATTAAATGTTACTTTTCCTCCAAAAGTTAAAGGTACGTGTGAGGCTTTATCTACTCTGAATTTCCAATCGCCTTTTTTAATGGTGATGAATCCGTTTTCGTAAATGGCTGCAATGCCGCCTTTTTTACAATGCTCTATAATCAATGGATTATTTTCGTTGATACTGAAATAAGCAACTTTACAATCTACCGTTTTTGAAATAGAAGCACAATATTCGTTATCGGCATTTAACACAACATAACCGTCGCGTTTTACAGAACGGGCTACAACGCCTTTTACGTTAGCCATATCTTTAAGTGTATTAATATCCGATAAACCCATATGATCTTCCTGAATATTAGTTACCACCGCTACATCACATTTGCCAAATCCTAAACCTGAACGTAAAATACCACCACGGGCTGTTTCCAATACTGCAAACTCAACCGTTGGGTCTTTTAAAATAAATTCAGCACTAACCGGTCCGGTGGTATCTCCTTTGGTTAACATTGAATTTTGAACATAAATACCATCCGATGTGGTAAACCCAACACGGTATCCGTTATTTTTTACAATATGTGCAATTAAACGTGTGGTGGTTGTTTTACCATTTGTTCCTGTAACTGCTATAATAGGAATACGACATGATTTTCCCTCAGGGTATAACATATCAATAACCGGAGCTGCCACATTACGCGGCAAACCTTTTGCCGGCGCTAAGTGCATTCTGAATCCGGGTGCGGCATTTACTTCCAGTACCACACCACCGGTTACTTCCAAAGGTTCACTTAAATTAGTAGCCATGATATCAATACCACAAATATCCAAACCGATAACACGCGAAATACGTTCGCAAATAAAAATATTATGTGGATGTACAATATCGGTTACATCGGTAGAAGTGCCGCCTGTGCTTAAATTAGCAGTGCCTTTTAGGTAACACAATTCTTCTTTTTTCAAAACGGTTTCTAAAGTATAGTTGTACTTTGCTAACTGTTCGTGTGTTTCTCTATCAATACTGATTTCAGTTAATACATTTTCGTGTCCGTAGCCACGACGTGGGTCTTTATTTTCAACATCAATTAACTGTTGTATTGTTGAAACTCCATCTCCTATTACATGTGCAGGTTCTCTTAAAGCCGCTGCAATAAAACGGTTATTGATCACTAAAATTCTGAAATCATAGCCTGTAATAAATTTCTCAACAATAATTTTGCGGGAATATTTTTTGGCATGTTCAAACGCTGCCAATGCTTCTTCTTTAGTTTTAACGTTAATAGAAGCGCCTTTTCCATGATTCCCATCCAGTGGTTTAAATACTAAAGGAAATCCAACTTTATCAATCACTTCCTGAACTTCCGATTCGTAAACAATACACATACCTTTTGCTACCGGAATGGCAGCATCCTGCAACATACGTTTGGTTTCATCTTTATTACTTGCCAAATCCACTGCTATTGAACTTGTCCGGTCTGTCATGGTAGCTCTAAATCTTACCTGATTTTTACCATAACCCAATTGCACCAATGATTCGTTATTTAAACGGATAAACGGGATATCTCTTGCTACCGCCTCATCTACAATACTTCCAGTACTCGGACCAAAGCGCTCTTTTTCACGCATCTGACGCATCATTTTGATATCACTATCCAAATCATACTCTACTCCTTCCACTAAAGCTTCCGCTATTTTTACAGAAGCTTTGGCTGCATATACGCCCACCTTTTCTTCCATATAAGAAAATACCACGTTATAAACGCCCGGTTTTCCTGTTCCTCTGGTACGACCAAAGCCACATTCCATACCTGCCAACGATTGAATTTCCAATGCTATATGTTCAATAACATGTCCCATCCAGGTACCTTCTTTTACCCGTTCAAAAAAGCCGCCTTCATGATCTTTGGAACAACGGTGCTTAATCATCGAAGGGAACATCAGCTGCAATCGATCAGCAAAACCTGAAATTTTATTGGTTGGCAACTCTTCTAATTGCTCTAAATCCAGTTTCATTACAATTAATTTTTTGCGGTAATTAGACCAGTAGTTCGGGCCACGAAGGGTTTTAATTTCTATAATTTGCATATCGGGATAATTTAAAGTTTAACTCAATAACCACTACGGTTATAAGGAAATTTCTTCAATTTAATATTTTTTTTGATATAAACAGAATTCTGTTTAAAATAAAGTTAAAATTAAAAATGTACGGGTTAATTTATAAAGACTATAAGGTTAAATTTGTTGCATAAACATGTAACATGAATACTCCAAAAGGGAAATTAGTCATTATTGGTGGCTCTGTAGATAGAGGTAGTTTTTCGGAAAGTGAAGCTGACTTAAAAAGAAATTTAAAATTTTTTGAAAAAGGAATTTTAAAACGTATCACAACAGAATCTGTAAAGAACAGCGATTCGCGCATTGAAATCATTACCACAGCATCAAGCATTCCGGAAGAGGTTGGAGCAGAATATGTGAAAGCATTTGCCCAATTACAGGTAACTAATGTGGGAGTTTTAAATATTAAAACACGTGAAGAAGCCAATTCTGAAGAATATTTAGACCGTTTGAAAAAAGCAAATGTGGTGATGTTTACCGGTGGTGATCAATTACGGTTAACCGCTATTTTTGGAGGAACCACCTTTCATCATTTGTTATTGGATAAATATGAAAATGAAGATTTTGTGATTTCAGGTACTTCGGCAGGTGCGGCAGCCAGTTCAAATAATATGATTTATCAAGGCAGCAGCAGCGAGGCTTTACATAAAGGCGAAGTAAAAATAACAGGAGGTCTTGGATTTATTAATAATGTGATTATTGATACTCATTTTGTTCAACGAGGTCGTATTGGTCGTTTATTATATGCCTGCGCCAGTAACCCAATTAATTTGGGTGTGGGCTTAGGAGAAGATGCCGGACTATTGATTACCGGTGGTAATAATATGGAAGCAGTTGGTTCGGGATTAATTATGTTAGTAGATGCAACTCAAATGCGTCATACCAGTATGAGCGATGTGGAAATGGGTGCTCCTGTATCGATTGATAATTTGATAGTACACGTGATGGCATTAGGAGATCATTATGA
>JAEUTR010000500.1 GCA_016787365.1 Bacteroidia bacterium | reverse complement strand
ACATAATGTGGATAAACACTGGCAAATGACGTTGTGAATATTCTATGCTTTTCCATTTTTAAATCTAGATGTTAATCCTAAACGGATTTTAACAAACCACACATAAATCCTGTTTGAGTTTATTGTAATACAATTTCAAATATAAAAATCTGCCTAAGCATATTATATTTTTAAATTGCACTAGCAGGTTGTAACAATCCTAAAGCGCTATCTCTTTCTTTTTAGTAGCAAAGTAAAAACCCGCACCCACAACCAACAATAATAATATAGAACCTATCATCGCAATGCTGTTTCCGGTTTTGTATACCTGTGGTTCAAATTTAAATTCCACTTTATGTTTACCTGCCGGAATTTCTAAACCACGCAATACATAATTTACACAAGTATGTGGCGTTAAGTTACCATCAATATAGGCATTCCAGCCTTTAGGATAATAAATTTCAGAAAACACAGCAAAGCCTTTGTCTTTTGTATCAGTTTCATACACCAAATCATTTGGCTTATATGATTGTAAGGTAATTTTTCCGTCGTTCGAATAATTATCGGCAACGGTTGTCAACTCTTTATTTTTTTGCTGAATTACCGCTTCACGTTTTGTATTGATGTGATATAAAGCCACAATTTCCGAATCGGCACTTGCTACCGTTTTGATATTTTTCACAAACCATGCATTACCATTTGCCTGTGGATTAGGTATAGCAAATACCTGATCTTTAGCTGGAACAATAACATACTTTGTATTCAGCATATTCAATACACCTAACTTAGCTGTATGAACTAGCATTAAAGAATCGTTTTGCACTGCTTGGTTTAAACCATCGTAAAACATACTAATTTCCTTATCCAAATGAAAATCAATAATCTCCTGATATTTTTTCAACTTGGCACCATGGTATCCACCAATAGATTTATGGTAGTAGGATGTTGCGGCATCATTAAAGGTGCTGGTTGATAAATTCAATACGCGGTAATCAAGACTCTTGTCCTGTAAAATTTGTTCGTCGGCAGCTGTTTTAGCAGGCGGTGCATCGTATTGTGCTTTTGGTACAAAGTTTTTATCGTTTAAATAACGGCTTGCAACCGGCCATAAATCGGCAGTTATAAAAATTGCCAGCGTTACTAAAAATAATTCCAGTTTCAGTTTTTTAGTAACATATAAAAACAAAAATACCGAAGCCAATGCTACAAATATTAAAGAACGGCGCGCATCATCCGTAAAAATAGCCTGACGTGCTTTTTCAATATTTGCTAAAAACTCAGGCATAAACTGTGCAATCTGCGCATCGGGTGCACCGCTTTGTTTAAATTGGTTAACAATTTGCGTTTCTTCTCCGGCCGGAATAAATGAGTTAGTAACGCCCGGCATAAAAGCACTTAAAAAACAAAAACCACCTACCACAACAATGGCAATAATCAATACCTTTTTTAAATCAAAGGTTTGTTTTAAAAACGGAAGTGTAAATGTTTGGTTTTTATCCGATGCTTTAATAAACTTATCCAAAGCCAATACAGCTAATAACGGTATGGTTAATTCCGCTATCACCAAGATCATGGATACAGCTCTGAATTTATTATAACCCGGCAGGTAATCCATAAAAAAACTGGTAAGTCCCATAAAGTTTTTACCCCACGATAAGGTTACCGAAAATAAAGTACCAATCAATAGCGCCCATTTTAAAGGATGATCGATGATAAACAAACCTAAAAATGCCAGTAAAATAACAATGGCTCCAATATAAACCGGCCCACTGGTAAATGGCTGTTCTCCAAAATAAGCACTGCTTTGCGCTACCTGTTCACGCATTTGCGGATCCACATTTTTCAGGGCATCCTTATCTGCTCTACCAATGGCATTAGAACCACCGCCTTTAAAATTCGGAATCAAAAATGTAAAGGTCTCCCCTATTCCATAACTCCATTGAGTAGCATAATCTTTATCCAACCCTGAAGTAATATTGCCTTTATTGGATTGCATGGCCGAATTCATAGTTAATTCGGTTTTTCCGCGCGTTGTATATTTACTGTATTCGTATGTTGCCAGTAAATTTCCGGCATTTGGCAATACACCTATTAATGAGGCTGCTATAAAAAGACCCATTCCAATAAAAAACGGTTTTAATGTTTTTGCTTTAAAAGCCATTATAAAATACGTAACAAACACCAAAGCAAATAACATAAAACCATAATACGTAATCTGAACGTGATTGGCATTTAATTCCATGGCCATAAATAATGTAGTAACAGCAAAGCCCAACCAATGCTTACCTCGCATTAGCAAAATAATACCTCCTAACAAAGGCGCTAAATATCCAATGGCATTGGCTTTGGAATTATGCCCTGCTTCGAGGATAATAAAAAAGTACGACGAAAAGCCGTAAGCAATTGCCCCAACAATTGCCAACCAGGGATTAATTTCGAGACACAGTAGTAAAATAAAGAAACCAAAAAACAGTATAAATAAATGACCGCTTGGATGTGGTAAAAATATATGAAATACCTG
>JAEUTR010000197.1 GCA_016787365.1 Bacteroidia bacterium | reverse complement strand
GGCTTTTTTGCTGTATTCCTGTGAAAAATCACTGGAGTCGAGGCATTTCACAGCAAACTCAAGAATCTGATTATCAGCGAATTAATGTCACGAAATAATTTAAATTCATGATTTACGAGGCTTTCGGGGTTTAAAAGTTTTCAGTATCAAATAATTAGCCTATATTTGCAGCCCTAATTTAAAATAAATAATAATGGAAAAACGCTATGAGACGGTCTTCATTTTAACTCCCGTTTTGTCTGAAGATCAGGCAAAGGAGGCCGCAAAAAAGTTTGAAAAAATCCTAACGGATTTGGGAGCGAAAATTAATCACAGAGAGAACTGGGGCCTTAAAAAATTGGCTTACCCTATTCAAAAGAAAACAACTGGTTTCTATCACTTAGTTGATTTCTCTGGAAAAGGAACAGAAATCGCTGAATTAGAATTACAATTCAAACGTGACGAACGTATCTTACGTTTCTTAACGATTGCTTTAGAAAAACATGGTGCTACTTGGGCTGACAAACGTCGCGCAAAAGGTTCTGATGCTAAAGTTGCTAAAACTAAAAAAGCAGAAGCTTAATTATTAACCCCAAAACACATTACAGAAAATGGCAAAAAATGAAGTACGTTTTTTAAACCCGCCAAGTGCAGAGGTTAAAAAGAAAAAATACTGTCGCTTTAAAAAGTTAGGTATTAAATATATTGATTACAAAGACGCAGACTTTTTATTAAAGTTCGTGAATGAGCAAGGTAAATTATTACCTCGCCGTTTAACCGGAACTTCATTAAAATTTCAACGTAAGGTATCTCAGGCAGTTAAACGTGCGCGTCACATTGCTTTAATGCCTTATTTAGCAGATGGTTTAAAATAATTAAAAGAGGAAAAACAACATGGAAGTTATATTAAAACAAGACCTTAAAGGGTTAGGATATAAAAACGACATCGTTAAAGTAAAAAACGGTTATGGTCGTAACTTTTTAATTCCTCAACGTATTGCAGTGTTAGCTACAGAAAGCAACAAAAAAATGCAAGCGGAAGAAATTAAACAAAGCTCATTTAAAGAACAAAAATTACGTAACGAAGCAACTGCTTTAGCAGCTAAATTTGCTGATGTAACTGTTAAAGTTGGTGCAAAAGCCGGTGAATCTGGAAAGATTTTTGGTTCAGTAACTAACATTCAATTAGCTGATGCGTTGAAAAAAGCTGGTTACGACGTTGAACGTAAAAACATTGAAATGAACGAAGAATCAATCAAAGCTTTAGGTACTTATTCTGCTAAAGTGCGTTTATTCAAAGAGATTTCTGCAACTATCAACTTTGAAGTTATAGCTGAGTAATTAAAAACTCTATCAAAAAAAGCTCTTAGTGTTTCGCTAAGAGCTTTTTTTATGTTCTAAAACATGAAACCACACACTTTTAATCGCTTTTTTATCCTGAATCAACATAAATTCATGTGATATTTTTGTTTTGTCTTTTAAATTTTAGCTATTAGTCCCTCTTACGAGCCTCCAAAAAAGATATTTGGGTGAAATCTGTTTAACAGTTAGTTAAAGCCTATTATTTTTTAGTTTAAAATTTACTATTTCGTTAAAAAGTGTATATTATTGTATAGCAAAAACGACTAACTCATTAATTAATATAGTCTGCTCATTAGGGGGTTGCCCCCCTATGGATTAAATAATAACAATGATAATATTGTATAACAAAAGTAACATACGTATGAAGAATTTAGTTAAATTATTTATTGCCGCAGTCTGCATAATTGCACTGCCAAAAAATGGACTTTCTCAAACGGATCATCATCATGAACATAAATCAAAGAATGGAGGCGAAATTGATAAATTTTATATTCCCTATGAATATAGCGCAGATTCCTTAGTTGGTTTTGATGAAGGAGCAGCTTGGGAACAAGCAAGAATGAGTACCGATCAGGTATGGAAGCAGGAGAGATATGTAGCAGTTTTAAAGCGTAATTACATAAAATTTCATCATAATTTAAATAAAGCAGCTCCAGTAAATCCTGGAGTTCAAGCACCTTGTACTAATCCGGGTTTTGAAACCGGAACCTTGGCAGGATGGAATGCAAACGAAGGACCTAGTAACAATTCTTTAACTATGGCTGGTTGTTGTCCTAATGCAACGGGCGATATAACTATTGTTACTCCCGGTAATGATCCTAATTTAGGGGCTACTTTACCAAGAGTACCTCCCGGAGGAGGAGGTTTTGCTGCCAGATTAGGGACTACAGGTGCTAGCGATGGAGGAACAGCTTATCGCTTATCTCAAACATTTACTGTTACAGCGGCCAATTCAGTATTTATATACAGGTATGCGGCCGTACTTAATGCTGCTCCACACGATTGTGATGAGCAACCATTTTTTAATATAACTTTCAGAGATTGCAGCAATAACCTTATTCCTTGCGGTCAGTTTCAGGAAGTAGCACAAAGTGGCTCTTGTTCTTCCGGTAGTACAAGCTTTGTTACCAGTGCAGATGGTGTTTGGAAATATTTGCCTTGGCAAACACGTTCATTTGATTTAACGCCGTATATAGGACAATGTGTAGAGATTGAATTTACCGTAGCTGGTTGTGTAGCTTCTCAGGGAGCACATGGTGGATATGCTTATGTTGATGCTTCCTGTCAGCCAATGACTTTAAATTTAAATGGAACGGATATTCCTGTGGGACAAACAACAACTAATTTTTGTGCTTTAGGAACCAATACATTAACGGCTCCTCCCGGTTTTACATCTTATACATGGACAGGTCCCGGTGTTACTGGAGCCACAACACAAAGTATAACCGCTTCTTCCCCGGGAACATATTCGGTTACTTTAGGAATGGCTGGATCTAGTTGCAGCTCACCTGTAGTATATTCTAATTTTAATGTGGTTCCAAAACCACTCGCCGATTTTAATTTTACAACAACCGCCTGCCAGAGTACCTTTAATGTACCATTTGTAGATGCATCTACCTTAAATGGTGGCCCCGCTATTACTAATTGGTATTGGGATTTTGACGGAAATGGCACATTTGATAATTTTAACCAAAACACAACAAACACATACTCTCCTGTTCCTGGAGTTTATAATGTAAAACTAAAGATATCTAATGGAGGATGTACAGATAGTATTGTAAAAGTTGTAAATATCAATCCTTCTGTTATCGCTGATTTTAACTCGACAAGTGCCTGTCTAAATATTCCTACAAGTTTTAGTGCGGCTCCTACTCCGTCAACAGGAGTAACAGCGCATGCGTGGGATTTTGGTGATGCTGGCACTGGTAGTGGCCCCACACCAACGCACACTTATACTACACCAGGACCTAAAATAGTTACATATACAGTAACAAACACAGCAGGTTGTCAGGGTATTGTTACAAAAACAGTTTCAGTTTTTCCGAGCCCTGTAATGTCAATAACAGCAAACACAGTTTGTATGGGTGTAGCCACCATTTTTGGTAACACTTCCAACGTAGCTGCTCCAGCCTCAATAACTAATTGGGCATGGGATTTTGATAATAATGGTGTAGTAGATGCTAATACACAAACACCAGTGAACACATACACCAATCAAGGCACTTTCACTGCTGTACTAACAGCTACCACTAATAATGGGTGTGTTAACAGCACAAGCGTACCAGTAGTTGTAAATGGCGTTCCTATAGCCTCCTTTACACCTGTTAACGCTTGTACCAATTCAAATGTATCATTAAACAACAGTTCTACAGCACCACTCCCAACAACTATAGCGAGTTATGCATGGAATTTTGGCGCTAACTCCTCTCCGGGAACGAGTACACTTCAAACTCCACCTTCTTTGTCTTATAATGCAGCTGGCCCGAAATCGATCACGTTGGTAATTACTGCAAACACAAGTTGTACAGCAACCATTACTCAAACATTAGATATTTACCCTTCGCCTGTAGCTAATTTCAGTACAACTTCCGTATGTCAGGGAACGGCAACAGCTTTTACAGATTTATCCACTCCGGTAGGTTCCATAACTGCTTGGGATTGGGACTTTACAAACAATGGTACAAATGATAATTTTACCAATGCACCAACTCATGTTTATATTACATCTGGAACATTTACGGCCAAATTAGTTGCTACTTCCAGTAATGGATGTAAAGATACAGTGGCATTACCGGTCAACGTTTGGGGTCACACCATCCCTAACTTTTCAGCTCCTGCCGTTTGTTATGGCACACCTAGTAGCTTTACTAACCAAACTGATGAGACCACCAATCCAAATGTAGGAAGTGGTACAACATATATGTGGGACTTCAACGATGCCGGTGCAACTTCCAACGCTACGTCTCCTACCCATCCATACACGTCAGTGACCAATGGTAATGCAACGTACAATGTAACCTTAACTGCTACCTCACAACACAATTGTGTAGACTTTGTGGTAAAACCTGTAAACGTTTACGCTATTCCAACAGCATCGTTTACCTCAGATTCAGTTTGTTTGGGATCGACTACGCATTTAGTAGATGCCAGCAATGGTAATGGTAATACCGTAAATACTTATGCCTGGGATTTTTCAATTAATGGTGTGGATGTTACAGGCGTAAGTAATCCAAATTATATCTTTCCTGTATTTGGAAATAATAGTGTAAGTTATACCGTTTCAACATCACCTGTTGTAGGATTAGTATGTAGTAATTCAACAAATACGATTACGGTTTGGGTAAACCCAAATCCTGTACCTGATTTTACATTCGTCAACAATTGTATCAATGCACAACCAAATACTTTCGATGCATCATCAAGCACTATTGCTGTTGGCACAAATTCAGCCTACACATGGTCATATGGAGATACGAATGTATCACCTGCAAATACGGTTGCAACGTCTTCTCATACATATGGTACACCGGGAACATACAATGTAATTTTAACGGTTACATCTAATAAAGGATGTCAAAAAACAATTACTAAACAGGTTGAAGTATATGCTAAACCTATTGTTTTAATTGCTAATTCGCCAGCCTGTGATCAGGCAGCTATGACCTTTACATCCGTGGCACAAGCCAATAGTGGAACTGTTACTAAGTGGGATTGGGATTTTAATAATTCTATTGGTTCTTCGGAAGCTTCAGGACAATCTGTAAGCAACGTATTCCCGGGACCAGGAAGTTATACTGTTGGATTAATTACAGAATCCACACCGGGAGGATGTAAAGATACAATCAGGAAAGTGGTTTATGTTAATTATGTTCCTGTTCCTAATTTCAGCGTGGACATTCCAAGTGGTTGCCCTGAGCACTGCGTAACATTTACGGATTTAACTCCTGTAATTCCTGGACCTGCACAAATATCGCAATGGCAATGGGTTTTAGGAGACGGAACTACTGTTACAAATTCAAGCAATGCAGCAGTTGATCATTGTTATACAAATACCAGCAATACAGATTTAGCTAATTTTGATGTGAGATTAGTAGTAACTACCGATGCAGGTTGTAAAAACACCATTGATAAATTAAGTTATATCACTGTGTTCCCTAAACCGCTTGCTAGTTATACCATCACACCAAATCCAGGAAATATTGTAACTCCATTAGAGTACTTCACAAACGGATCTATCGGTTTCACAAAATGGTGGTGGGAGTTTGGAGATGGTTCTCCTCAGGATTCTGTTAATCCAAATCCTGCGCATTTCTATAGTGATGAAACAGCAACTACTTATAACACCATTTTATTTGTTGAAAATCAGTATGGTTGCAGAGATGTCGCATACCGTTCGATAGAAATTTTACCTGAGTTTACCTTCTATATTCCTAATGCATTTTCTCCGTTTAATGATGATGGTGTGAATGATGTATTTACAGGAAAAGGTATTGGTATTGCTTTTTATGAAATGTGGATATTTGACCGTTGGGGTGAGAGAATTTTCTACACGGATGATATTAACAAGGGTTGGGATGGTAAAGTACAAGGAAAATCAGGAGAGGAGAAACAGGATGTATACACCTGGAAAGTGAAACTAAAAGATGTGCTTGGAAAAAAACATGATTACATCGGGCACGTAACTTTGGTAAAATAAATTCTAAAATAATACACAGAAAAAGGGCCGAAATTAATTTCGGCCCTTTTTTTAATTTGCTAGTCCTGTAATTCTAACCATCTCATGGTTTTTTCTTCAAGTTCATTTGAAAGCAGGGTGAATTCATTTGAGAGTTTTTCAATGGCCTCAACATCAGAAATACCACCAGCTAATAAATTTTCTATTTCTGATTTTCTGGCTTCTAGCTTTGGCAGTTCAACATCTAATGTTTCTAACTCTTTTTGTTCTTTAAATGATAATTTCTTTTTTTCAACTACTGGCGCTTTTGGCGTTTCAGGAATTTTCACATCTACTGCAGGTGCAGTGGGTTGTTGTATTGCGTTTTCTGTAGCTTTTAGTTCCTTAGCTAATTCTTCTGCCTCAGCTTCCGAATCATATTTCCATTGTCGGTATTCACTATAATTCCCGGGAAAATCTTTTACCACACCATTGCCTTCAAATGCAAATACATGATCCACCAATCGGTCTAAAAAATACCGATCATGCGATACGATTAGTACACAGCCTTGAAAATCCAGTAAAAACTGTTCAAGGGTTTGTAAAGTAACAATATCCAAATCATTGGTAGGCTCATCCAAAATTAAAAAATTTGGATTACGTACCAATACAGTTAGTAAATACAAACGTCGTTTTTCTCCACCACTTAATTTACTAACGTGTCCGTACTGAACTTCGGGGGCAAAATTAAATCTTGTTAATAAACCTGAGGCGCTTAACGAAGTTCCATTTGCCAAAGGAATGAATTCAGCAATATCTTTTACTACTTCTATGACGCGTTTATCGTCTGCTACCTGAATTCCTTTTTGAGAATAGTATCCAAACACAATGGTATCTCCAACCGTAACCGTTCCTGTATCTGGTGGTTCAATGCCTTGCAACATATTAATAAAAGTACTCTTGCCTATTCCATTTGGCCCTACGATACCAATTTTTTCTCCTTTGATAAAAGTGTATGTAAATGGCTCTAATATTTTTTTATCGCCAAACGCTTTCTTTAAATTATGTACTTCAATAATTTTACTACCAATGCGTTCAACCTTTACACTTAATTCAATTTTTTTATCTACACTTTTTTTGCGGGCTTTTGCTTCTACGTCATAAAATGCATCTACCCGTGACTTAGATTTAACTGTACGGGCACGTGGTTGTTTACGCACCCACTCTAATTCTCTGCGGTATAAATTTTTAGCTTTTTCTAATTCCGAAGCCTGCATCATCATCCGTTCCGCCTTCTTCTCCATGTAATAATCAAACTTTCCTTTATACTCAAATAAAGAATGTTCATCAATCTCAATGATTCTGTCGCACACCTCATCTAAAAAGTATCTATCATGTGTTACCAGTAAAATACTTTTTTTGTAACTGCGCAAATAATCTTCCAGCCACTCAATCACCGTAACATCCAAGTGATTGGTAGGCTCATCCATGATTAATAAATCAGGTTCATTTAAAATAACCTGTGCTAATGCTAAACGTTTTTTTTGTCCTCCACTTAACGTATTTACTTTTTGTGTTAAATCATTCAATCCTAAATTAGCACATACCAACATAATTTGTGTTTCCACATTCCATGCCTCTAAATCATTCATTTTATTGGTTAAAATGTCTAATTGATTTTCGGTTTTTTCTGTTGGATTAGCGTAATGCGATTCTACTAAATGTGTATAATCAATGGCGGTTTTTACCATTTCACTATCACCAGCATAAATGGCTTGTTCAATGGTGTGGTTCTCATTTAAATCCGGTTCCTGGCTTAAAAAAGAAATACGTAGCTCTTTTCTGAAAGCAATATCTCCGCTATCAGGAATTTC
>JAEUTR010000438.1 GCA_016787365.1 Bacteroidia bacterium | reverse complement strand
TAACTATCTACCGTTTTTAATTTAAAATAAAATAAAGCTATTGAAAGAGCGGAAAGCAATAGAGACGGTTGCAAAAAATTTAAAATGTTATATAATTTAATTTTTTCTTTCGCTAAAATAATTACCATATGAAATGAATGCAGAATAATAATAAATGAAAGAAGCAATAAATGAACCCAGTGTTTATTAGACCCTATGTCAAACCAATAAAACAATAATAACATAACGGCTGAGCAAACAACGGTGCATCCTACTGTCCACATAATCCCAACAACGTATAATTTTTTAAGGGAGTTATTAGGTATAAAATATACCAAAGCATAACCGGTATAAATTTCATTTATTACCTGTATGATAGCTATATTTAGTGCTAGTAAGCTAATTTGACCACGCACATCACTTCCCATCATTTTGGCCGAAACTAACAAAATAGCCAGATTTACCAAAGCAACAAAGCCTTTAGTAAATAATGTGGATATAATATTTTTTATCAAGTCAGAAGTGCGGATTGAGAATCTAAAAATATGAATTTTTAATGGACTTGCTACATAACCGTAAAATTTGCTTTATTTTGTATCCAAAAACAAAATAATCAGGTGATTAACCATAATAACAAACGAGCCCTAATATTTTTTTCAGCAGGAGTTGGAGATACTATTTTATTAGTTCCGTTGGTTAACCAATTAAAACAAAACGGCTATAAAGTTACCGGCTTATTTACTTCTCCATTTCATTGCGAATCAATTTTTGAAAATACCGGTTTATTGGACGCCATAGAAGTTAAAAAAAACAAACTATCCCTTTTACTTTTTTCTGTTTTGAAATTTAGGAAATACGATGCTGTATTTCTAAATCATTTTTCATTCAGCAAGGGAAATATTGCTTTAGCCACTTTATTTGGAAAAAAAATTTTTACAAACTATAAAGAACTTACGCATACGCGAAATTCAAAAACAATTCATTTTATTGAACCAAAAAATAATACACACGACGCTTTACAAAACGTTTTGTTGTTCAACCAAAAAGCAATCTTATCAGATTTAGATTTTAATGTACATTACCAATCTCAACTAAAAAATAAATTTAACCTTCCTTTAAATTACATAGTTATTCAGGCCAGTTCAGCAAATAATAATGCTCCTTACAAAAATTGGCCATTTGAAAACTGGCTTCAATTATTTAAGCATTTACAACACAGTACTCCAAATACAACTTTGGTTTTGTTGGGAGATCACACTGAAACTCATTTAAATGATACCATCAATTTTAAAGAGTATCCAAACATTATTTCATTAATTGGCAAAACCAATTTAAATGATGCGATGGACATTATATTCCATTCAAAATATTACATCGGATTAGATAGTGGCTTAATGCATATTGCTGTTGCCCTTAATAAACCAACTTTTACGATCTGGGGAGCCTCAAATGTTAATCTATATGGATATGATTGGATGGGAGAAAAACATAAAATTGTTTCATTAAACTTATCTTGTTCTCCTTGCAGCTCTTGGCTCAATGCTAATACCAGTAGAATATCTAATCCTTCTCAATGTCCTGATTTTAAATGCATTAAAAACATTTCTGTTGAAATGGTAAATGACGAATTAGATAAATTTATTGAAACTATTTAACTGATACCCAATTTTTGTTTGACTCCTTCAGAGTTATCTATTCAAAAATCCATATTAATCCGTTCTATCTGCAATATCTGTATTCCAATTTATTTAATCGCTTTTGTCATTAAATAATGTTGGATAATATCCCATAATTTAAAAGAAGTTTCTTTGACAATATAACCTTGACTTTTATAAAACTCAACCGCATTTTCTCTGGCTTGTAATTCAATGACTGTTAAACCAATTACTTTAGCTTCTTCCTCGAGTTTAGCAATAATTAGTTTTCCTAATCCTTTTCCTTGGTAATTAGCATCAACCGCCATATAACGTATTTGCCCTATTCCTTTACCATTATCTTGTAACCGTCCGCAAGCAATTACCTTTTCATTATCTTCAATAAATGCATTAATCGCACTGTCTTCCATTCCATCGGTTGATGTTTCCTTAGGTTGATTCCAAGGCTCTCTTAAAATATCGTAACGCAAATTAATGATGCCTTCAATTTGGTTTTGGGTATTTGCTATTTGTACTGTATACATTATATATATTTAATAGAAACACGGATAAGACTTATTTAGCCGATGTTCACAGACTTTCATAAATACAAAATAATCTGTGTTAATCTGTTCTATCCGTATAATCTACGTTCCAATTATATTAATCTTCTAATAAAAAAGTCCTACTCAAAAATTTGAATAGGACTTTTAATTTGTGTTTTCAAGAATTAAATTCTTACTGCTTGTACAGATGTAATTTCAGGTACTGCTTTCATAATAGTTTCTTCAATACCTGCTTTCATAGTCATATGACTCATGCTGCAAGTACTACAAGCTCCTTTTAATTCCAACATTGCTGTATTTCCATCAGTAATTTCAAGCAACTCCACATCACCACCATCAGCCTCTAAATAAGGACGAATGGTTTTTAAGGCATCCTCTACTCTATCAAATAATTCCTGACTCATTATTTATTTTCCTAACTTTTTCTTTAAATTTTGATCAATCGCATCTAAGAATTCTTCAGTATATAAATAGTGCTCTCCATGTTTTACATTATTACCATGAGCACATACTGCTAAATCTTTAGTCATTTTACCAGACTCAACTGTCTCAACGCAAACTTGTTCTAAAGCTTGGCAGAAATTGATTAACTCTTGGTTATTATCTAATTTACCACGGAACTCTAACCCACGAGTCCAAGCAAAAATACTTGCAATTGGATTAGTAGAAGTTGGTTTCCCATTTTGGTGATCACGGAAGTGACGAGTCACAGTTCCATGAGCAGCCTCAGCTTCCATAATAGTTCCGTCCGGAGTAATTAATACAGAAGTCATTAAACCTAATGAACCAAAACCTTGAGCTACTGAATCAGACTGAACGTCGCCATCATAGTTTTTACAAGCCCAAACAAAGTTTCCGTTCCATTTTAATGCAGAAGCCACCATATCATCAATTAAACGGTGTTCGTAAACGATACCTGCTGCTTCAAATTTAGCTTTGTAATCTGCTTGATAAATTTCTTCGAAAATATCTTTAAAACGACCATCATATTTTTTTAAGATCGTATTTTTAGTAGATAAATATAAAGGCCATTTTTTGTTCAATGCTACGTTAAAACAAGAGTGAGCAAATCCACGGATTGACTCTTCAACGTTATACATACCCATTGCAACACCAGCACCTTTAAATTGAAAAATTTCATGTTCAATTACTTTTCCATCCTCACCTTCAAATTTCATCGTTAATTTACCTTTTCCTGGCACTACGAAATCAGTTGCTTTGTATTGATCCCCAAATGCATGACGACCAACGATGATTGGAGCAGTCCAGTTACTAACTAAACGAGGAACGTTTTTACAAACGATAGGCTCACGAAACACAGTACCATCTAAAATATTACGGATAGTTCCATTAGGAGACTTCCACATTTGTTTTAAATTAAACTCTTTTACACGCGCTTCATCAGGAGTAATAGTAGCACATTTGATACCTACACCATATTTTTTAATTGCTTCAGCAGCATCAATTGTAACCTGATCATTTGTCTCGTCACGGTATTCCATACCCAAATCGTAGTATTTAATATCTACATCCAAATAAGGAACTATTAATTTGTCTTTAATAAATTTCCAGATGATTCTAGTCATCTCATCGCCATCTAGTTCCACAACAGGGTTGGCTACTTTTATTTTGCTCATAATGATAAGTTTGTTAGGTTTAAAAAGTTAGCCAAATTTATAAATATATTATGGCTGAGCAAACATTTGTTTTAAAAATCTTCCTATGAGACTTTAACATCAAAAAATTATCGCTTTATATATTTAGAATTTTTTAAGTTGTAGTATATCATTACATTTGCATCTTTAA
>JAEUTR010000435.1 GCA_016787365.1 Bacteroidia bacterium | reverse complement strand
CAAAAACTATGCTTTTGAGTTATCAAAAACACCACAAATATCAATATATAAATTGACATTATCTAACTAAAATTAATTATTGTCGATCTAAAATAGCTAGTATTTCCGTTTTCTTTCTTCTTGAAACTTCAAAAGTAGTATCATTTAACATTTTCACAATGCAGACTGCCCCTTTTGAATAACTTTTAATGAAATTAAGATTTATATAAACACCTTTATTAATTTGCACAAAATTAATATACGTATCAACTATAAACTCAAATTCATTCAATTTTCTTGAACTTATATAACGTTTGTTAGATGTCGTAAAAAAAACTGTGCAACCTTCTTCAGCTTTAATATATATCATTTCATCTATACTTAGTAAAATAACTTCATGTTTATGATGAATTGGAATTTTTGTGATAACAAATTCCTTTCGATCATATGATTTAATAACACTTTTAAGGTTATTTACATTAGAAAATTTATTATCGAAACGAGCCTTAACTTTATGAAGCGTTTGACTAAACTTACTCTGGTCTATTGGTTTTAATACATAATCCATGGCATTAAATTCAAATGCTTTAATCGCGTATTGATCAAACCCGGTTATAAATACAACTTCAAAGTCATAAGAGTCAAATTTTTCAAGTAATTCAAACCCATTTCCTTTTGGCATTTTTATATCCAAAAAAATTAAGTCGGGTTTTAACCTCTTTATCAGTTCATAACCAGATATAATATTGTCAGTTTCTCCTATAATATGAAATGCAGGATTTAATTTTAAAATAAAATCGCAAATAAGTTCTCTATTAAACCTTTCATCATCTATTATAATAGCATTTATAACATTTTTCATATCATGAATTCAAATTGGTAGGTAAAGATATATTCACACGTGTCCCTATAGGATTATTTTTATCATCGATTAGATCTTCGTATACTAAGGAAACCACATTATGATCGATAATATATTTTAAATTTTCGATTCTCTGTTTCGTAATAGCAATTCCTTTTGATTCATTAGAATTACTAATACTTTCCTTTATAAATTTTCTACCTACCCCATTATCTTCTATAATAATTTCAAGTATATCCTCTTTAAGTCTAATAATTAATTTCAATACAGCTACCTTTGTATTTTCTAAAGGTAACAAACCATGCCAGATAGCATTTTCAATAATTGGCTGTAATAATAAAGGAGGAATGAACATGGTATCTACATTAATAGCTGATTCAATCTCTAGCTGGAATTTAATTTTCTCAAACCGTAATTTTTCAAGTTTAACATACAAATCTATAATTTCTAATTCTTCTTTTAAGGTCACAAATGATTTAGCTGAAAAATTTAAAACCTGACGTACCAAAAAACTAAATTTAGCAAGATATTCATTTGCTTCATCTACTTTATTTTTTAATATTAAATACTGAATAGCGGCAATGCAATTAGACATAAAATGAGGATTAATCTGTGCTTTAAGAGCTACCAACTTATATTCAGCTATGATTTTTTTCGCTTCATTTTTTTTCAGTTCTTTATTTTTAAAGTATCCCAAAACTAGCCATGTTACCA
>JAEUTR010000392.1 GCA_016787365.1 Bacteroidia bacterium | reverse complement strand
GAAAAAGATAAACGCTTAGATATAGAAAACAGAAACGTACAATTAAAAACAGTTTACATCTATACGTTTAAACGACAAGGCGATGAAGATTACCATGTTATATTTGGAACTACCAATGATATATCAACCGCTAAATTTTTTAATTGTGAAATTAGCGGTTTGTCTCCTTCGGGCACTTACGGAAGAGATAAACTGATAGATGCCAGAAATAGTTTTGAATCTTATTTTGGAATTGTGGATAAATGCGCCACCAGTTACTATAGAAATGATTTTAGAGAGCAACCTGTTCCTGTTTTATTAGAAGGAAGTCTTTTTTATGATGGAGAACATTGTGATCATTACGAAAACAACGGACCTCAAAAATGGAAAGAACTGGAAGTATCAATTGCTTGGGAATTACATCCAATTACAAAAATTGAATTTTTGGAATAGCAACAATACAGGTGACGTTTATCTCTAAAGTAAATCAGTAGTCTTACTACAAAAAAGAAGCTGTCTCAAAAGGATTAGATTGTCATGCCGAACTTGATTCGGCATCCCTAAGATGGTCAATTTTATTATCATTTAGATTCTGAAACAAGTTTAGAATGACGGTAAAATTGACTTTTGGAGGCAATCTTTATTTTAATCTTCGTCTTCAAACTCAAGCTCGGCATCCTTTTCCCAAATTTCCATTTCGCAGGGCTTGCAGTTAAATTTTAATTTGTATTCGTTTTCGCCGTGTTTGAGTGTTAAAGGCTCAACAACTTTTTCGCCCATGGTATCTCTCTGAAAACGGGCGCATTTACCCAATTCATATTTAACACAGTACTTGGTAGTCATTACACGCGATTTACCGGGATCCCATTGCAACTCAAAAGCCTTTTCAATTTCGGTAACACCATGGCGTTTGTAAAAAGCACGCGCCAGGTGGTTACTCACATTATATGTAAAATCTAACTGGTTCACCGGATAAGGATGATCGGTTTTGGTAATTTGAAATTCTTCGCGGTGATATTCTTTTACACGGATGTCAATTAATTGCTCCAATACCACACGGCGTATTTCGTTGATTTTTGAAATTGGTAAAAACCAGTTTTGCGAAAACTCCACAGTAATATCATCTACAATAAAAGGCGTATTACCTGTTTTTGATAAATTCTTTTTAATATTTGGAGTAGTAGATTCTTCGTTCTTTGCCTGTTCTTTATTAGCAACAAATGAGGAGTGGCTTTGATGTCCGTCTTCGTCAGTAGCCAATAACTCAAAACCATCCGGGGTTTCGCTAAACTTTAGTTTCACGCCAATTTTTCGAACAGCGCTGTCATCTCTTTCTACCAATCGGTTAAACTCTGCATCCGAATTACGGTAAATCACAGTGCCCGCAGGAATGGATTTAAAGGTATTAGGTACTACAATATTATTAACGATGATGTTAATTTGCATACCGTCCGGTTCATTCTGTTCATTTATAAAATAAAGCCCGTCGCCATTGTTTAATTTCTCGTAATTCTCAATTATATATCCATTGGCTTTGGTTTCAATTAATTTACCAATTAATTGTCCTTGCGATTTAGGACTTTCCCACGAACCTATTTTTTCTTTACGCTTGTTTACAAAATAATCGGTGTAGCCTCTGTTAAAACTTCGGTCCATTTCAGGATCAAAATTATAAAACGTTCTACCCGAAGATGCTTTTTGATATTGATCATTGTGTTCTAAAAAAGCATCTAATTTTTTACGCAGATAAGAGGTGTTGTTTTTGACATACACCATATCTTTCAATCGCCCTTCAATTTTAAACGAGGTAATACCTGCTTCAATTAAATTAGGAAGTTGATCGCTCAGGTCTAAATCTTTAATAGATAATAAATGGCTGTTGGCAATTAACGTTTTTCCTGTGCCATCAATTAAATTGTAGGGCAAGCGGCAGTTTTGAGCGCAGGAACCTCTGTTGGCACTGCGTTCGCCACCGGCAATACTCATATAACAATTACCGCTAAAGCTCACACAAAGTGCACCCGATACAAAAAATTCCAGTTCAATATCCGAGGCTGCATGTATTTCTTTAATCTGATCTAAGTTAAGTTCACGAGCCAATACCACACGTTTCATCCCGGCGTCTGCTAAAAACTTAACATGCTTAGGGTCGCGGTTATTGGCTTGCGTACTGGCATGAATTACAATAGGAGGTAAGTCCATTTCTAAAACAGCCATATCCTGAACAATTAGTGCATCCACACCAATAGCGTAGAGTTCGTGAATTAATTTTTTGCAATCCTCCAATTCGTGGTCATACAAAATGGTATTAATTACCACAAACACCTGCGCTTTAAACAAGTGAGCATATTCTACCATTGCTGCAATATCCTCAATAGAGTTGGTAGCATTGGAACGCGCACCAAATTGTGGTGCACCAATATACACAGCATCGGCGCCGGCATTAATGGCAGCCATACCCTGAACTAAATTTTTGGCAGGAGCCAGAATTTCAACTTTCTTTTTCATGAGCTGTAAAGGTCTGCATTTATTTGCTTGATTGCAAGTGTTTTAGTAATAAGCAAGGCATTGTCATATGCCATCATTTAAGATAGGATTTGTATAAAAGTTTTGATATTATTGTCGCCGATTTTAAACAATACCATCCACTTAACACAGGAATGACTAAGGAGCAACAAATTTCTATTCACGATTACCACTACGATTTACCTCAAGATCGTATTGCTAAATATCCTTTGGCAGAAAGAGATGCATCCAAATTATTGGTGTATCAAAACAAAACCATTACCGAGTCTCAGTATATTTGTCTGGATGAGTATTTACCCGCTAATTCTTTATTATTTTTTAATAATACCAAAGTCATTCCGGCTCGTTTGTTTTTTAAAACAGCAACCCAAAAAGATATTGAAATATTTTGTTTAGAACCGGTTTCGGGTAAAGCCGATGTGTATGCGAGTATGTTGCAACACACGGGCGCTCAATGGAAATGTTTGGTAGGCGGTGCTGCCAAATGGAAAGAAACATATGTGTTTTTAAATAGTGCCGATTTACAGATTAAAGCCGAAATTAAAGAACGTTTACAAGGCACATTTATTTTAGAATTTACCTGGGAACCTGCCGACAAAACATTTGCCGAAGTATTGCAGATAGCAGGCGCTATTCCTATTCCTCCTTATTTAAAACGTGCTACCGAAGAGATAGATTTAGAACGCTATCAAACCATTTATGCACAAAAAGAAGGTTCTGTAGCTGCACCAACGGCGGGCTTACATTTTACGGACAGGGTGTTTGAAAAATTAAAAGCCAGACATATTACGACAGATTATGTGACCTTACATGTTGGAGCAGGAACGTTTAAGCCTGTGAAATCAGCTACCATGGCTGAACATGATATGCATGGCGAATACATTGACGTATCGTTAGCTGCCATTGAAAATATACTGGAACATATTGATGATAACATAACGGCTGTAGGAACCACCTCTTTACGAACCCTTGAAAGTTTATACTGGCTGGGCGAAAAAATAGCACGAAACCCTAACATACAAACAAGTGAACTGTTAGTACATCAATGGCAACCTTACGAAGAAAAAACAAGGGAAGTTTCGTTGAAACAGTCGCTGGAAGCTATTATCAACTATTTGAAAGAACACCAACAACAACGCCTGTTTGCCAAAACAAGTTTACTGATTGTGCCGGGCTATACATTTAAAGTTGTGAAAGCATTGGTTACAAATTTTCACCAACCCGAAAGTACGTTGATTTTATTGGTAGCAGCCTTTGTTGGAGAAGACTGGAGAAAAATCTATCAGTATGCCTTAGAACATGATTTCAGATTTTTAAGTTATGGAGATGGGTCTTTATTGTTTAGAAAGGATAACATATAAATAAGTAAACTTATTAAATATCCGTTTGTTTGCCGTACTTTTAAAACCAATATCTACCTTAAACTATAACTTTGAAACAACCCGCCAACTCAAATAGTATTGAGGCTTTAGAATCCGATTATTTATACGTTACTACTTCTCAGTTGCCAAATTCGGGTAATGGTTTATTTACGGCTATTGATATTTATAAACACGAAGTGATTTCCTTTTTTAAAGGAGAAATATTAACAGCCCTGCAGGCTAAGCTAAGAGCAGGTAAAGGAAACGATCAGTATTTTATTAATATGATTGACGGAAGCATTATGGATTCGATGCATGTAGAATGCTTTGCAAAATATGCTAATGATGCACAAGGCTACAATAGTAAACTATTTAAAAATTCTGCCAAAATAGCCTTGGATGAAGATAATAAGGTATGCATTATAGCTACCAGAAATATTAAAACCGGCGAAGAAATTTTTTGCGGTTACGGTAAAAGTTACTGGAAGAAACATCACATGATTTAATTGCTTATTTTTATTGAAAATATAAATACATGAACACATACGCCATTGCCATACACGGAGGTGCAGGAACTATTTTAAAAAGCACCATGACTCCCGAAAAAGAAGCAGCCTACACTCAAGCTTTGCAGGATGCTATTAACGCCGGAGAAACCGTTTTAAAAAAAGGAGGAACTTCTTTTGATGCAGTAGAATTAGCCATCATATCTTTAGAAAACAATCCTTTGTTTAATGCCGGTAAGGGTGCAGTATTTACCAATACGGGTAAGCACGAAATGGACGCCTCTATCATGAGTGGAAAAGATTTAAGAGGAGGTGCAGTAGCAGGAGTAAGCAATATTAAAAATCCGATTAGCTTATCGCGTGCCGTGATGGAACAATCAGAACATGTGTTTTTAGCAGGTTCAGGCGCAATGGATTTTGCTAAAAAAGTAAATGCAAGGTTCGAAAATGATGATTACTTTTTTGTGCAAATGCGTTACGAGCAATTTCAAATGGCATTAAAAAGCGATACGATGATTCTGGATCATACCGAAGATAATTTTGAAACAGGAGAGAAAAAATTTGGAACCGTTGGAGCCGTTGCACTTGATGTGCATGGCGATTTAGCGGCAGGTACCAGTACTGGAGGAATGACTAATAAAAAATATGGCAGAGTAGGTGATAGCCCAATGCTTGGAGCAGGTACATATGCTAATAATAATACCTGTGCTATCAGTTGCACCGGTCATGGCGAATTTTTTATCCGTTCGGTGGTAGCTTATGATATTTCCTGTTTAATGGAATACAAAGGCTTGTCATTAAAAGAAGCCTGTGATGTAGTGGTAATGGATAAGCTGGTAAAAATTGGCGGCGAAGGCGGATTAATTGCCATGGATAAACAAGGAAATATTGAATTACCTTTTAATTCGGAAGGGATGTACCGTGCGAGTAAAAAACAGAATGAAGAAATATTTATTGGAATTTACAAGTAGATAATTACTTATAAAGTTCATTTTATTATTTCAACACAGAGTAAAAAGAGAAAATGAGTTCACGGAGATGATTTAAAATTTCTCTGTGCCCCGA
>JAEUTR010000350.1 GCA_016787365.1 Bacteroidia bacterium | reverse complement strand
GCATTCAGCAAATATCACATGTTCTCAAAGTTCTATTAATTTAAATGCAAGTTCCGCAACACCAGGAGCTATTCTTAATTGGGAAGGTCCTGGATCATATACTTCCTCTAATCCGGCATTAATTTCTGCTATCGGAGTATATACAGTCACTGCAACAGATCCTTCAAATGGGTGTATAAAATCAGATACAGTACTAGTAAACAAACAAAATAGTTTAATCTTGCAAACTTCAAACGATACAACTATATGTAATGGCAATAGCATTACGGTTTCTACTATTCCTTTAGGAGGAACCAGTCCATATAATTATAATTGGCAAGGATTAGGAACGTCAAATGTATTATCAGTAAATCCTTCCGATACTTCCAAATATGTTGTTACCGTAACAGATGGTAGTGGTTGTATTGGTAAAGATTCTGTTATAATTAATGTGCCTGATGTATTATCAGATTCTATCGTAACATTTCAACCTTGCGATCCTAATAATCCAAACGGGCAAATACAAGCTTTTGTTAGCGGAGGAACACCACCGTATTTGTATAATCTAAATGGTGGTACATATCAGTCTTCAAATATTTTTACCAATTTAAACTATGGGACATACACGCTTAATATTAAAGATGCCATAGGTTGTTCTAAAAATAGTATTTCTCAAATCAGTAGTGGTAGTATGGCTCCTAGCAGCGATTTTATTGTTTCTACAAATTTATTTCAAACAGATACTTTTGTGGTAGTTGATATTACTAATCCCAAGCCTGATACCGTTATTTGGAACTTCCCTTCAACATTTACAGTGATTAACATTTCAAATCCATTCGCACCGGTTATTTCTTGTAGAGACACAGGTTATTATAACATACAACAAACGGCCTATTTTGGAAGTTGTCAAACCCAGTTTAGTAAAACAGTACATATTACCTATAACGATGGCTCATATGCAACAGTATACAATAATAATGGCATACAAAATGTAACCTTATCTCCCAACCCTAACGATGGGCAATTTAACCTTAATGTAACGATGTATAAAAAACAAACCTTTGGTATATTCGTTACAGATGCTTCAGGAATTGAAAAAATGAGATTAAGTGTAAAAGATAGTGATACTTTTTCGGGGAATATAGTTGTTCCTAATGTCACTAATGGAACCTACGTTTTAAAAGTAATTAGTGCCTACGATAGTAAATACATATTGTTTGTGGTGACGCAGTAAAGTTCAAATTAAGCCAGACCTTCAAGGTTTTTAAAACCTTGAAGGTCTAAGGCAGAAAATTAATTAATCCCACTTTGCTTTTTAATATTCTCGTAAGCTTCCTGTATTTTTTGAAATTTTTCCTATGCGCCTTTTTGGTATTGATCTCCCAAACTGTTTGCTTAGCATGTGTTTTAAGTTGAGGGGCGCTCAATGTTAAAATTATAAACGTCTATCTATTGAACTATTTTGTCTGTATACTATAATAATTGTTGTCACATGGGTCAGGTGTATACTCTTTTATTCTATAATTTTTACTTTTTGTAAAAATTGTATTTAAGGGAATGCCAATAGCAAAACCAACACCACATCCTGCTAAAAAAGAATAATATGTTTTTTGATTAAAATTTCCTGTTCTATAATTTATACTTGCTAATGGAGCAACAACTAATGCCGCAAAACTAGACATCACAGTTATAAATACACCAACGCCGGCTATTTTTTTTGATTTAGAATAAGATATAGTATTAATTGAATTTATATCTATTGCTCTAATTGTTTCACTCTTAGATAAACAATACTATCTAAAAAAGAATTATGAGTTGAAGTTTTTTTTAATAAATCAATAAGTCTTCTTTTATCTGATTTTTCACTCATAACAATAAGATTTGATTTTTTAATTACAGTGTCATGTAATGAATAATAATTTGTGCTTCTAATAATAGTTCCGTTAGAGATGTTTTTTTCGAGTTCTTCATTGTCTATTGACATAATAATTTTGTCTTTTAGCACATATAGAAGTACTCCACCGTATGATTTAGGATAAACTTTATTTAAAGTGTCATTTTTGTTAAAATCAATATTGATATATACATCGTTACTTATTTTATCTATTTTATTTGGTTTTTTCCAGCTATGCAAATACATTGTGGTATCTTGCCCAAATGATGTATTATATATTAAAACTAGCAAGATTGTCTTTAGTATTTTCATTTTATTAATATAATGTTTAGAAATTTGTCACTAGATCAGAACGAATTGTTTTAAAAGTTATTGTCAATGATTTATTTTTTATACGGAGTGATCACGCCCTATTACTTACACACTTTTTTTCGCGGTTTGCTTTCGGCCGTTATTGGAACCGTTGTCTACCGAAATGTTTAAATAAAGATACAAATGTTGCTATGCAATTGCAAAAATGAAAATAAATTCGCGTGGTCCCTGAGTTTGTCGAAGGGGAGCGACCTTGAATTTGCATTCCGATAGCTATCGGGAGCTTCTACTTCTGCCCGCATAAGTTTTAGGTGCTGTTAGCACTTGTGCATTACATATTGCTATTTTAGTTTCAATATAGTACTGTCATTGTAGGTTACGTATTTGTCAAACTGCTTAACCTCAATTTCATTTACGCCTTGGTAAAAAATTCTCTTTCCATTTATTGTCTTGTAAGTTCCATTAGCTACCCAGTGTTTTTGTTTTCTTCTCATTTTTTTGGTTGGGTATGATTCTCTGCATGCCACTGGTCTTAATATATATGTTGAGTCACTATATACTTCCAATGTCATTTCCTTTACAAAGTTTGTTTTTATGCTGCAAGGCCCTTTCCAGAAATATGTTTCTATAATCTGCTTTGGTGGATTCTGCTTTTTTTGTGAAAAGCAATTTTGACCGTACAGTGTAAACACAATTGTCAAGATTATAGTTGTCAGTTGAGTCATGGTCTAAATGCATTAGTGCTAACTTACTTATACCCGCTATTAACTTGTGTTTATCTTGCAAAATAACCGAATGTTTATAGCGTATATCAAAGATATAAATTCCGGAGAAATAAAAAAGTGGTTGATTAAACGCCTTATTCAACCAGATGATTCACTAATGGAACCTATGTGTTAAACGTGGGCCAGACCTTCAAGGTTTTTAAAAGCTTGAAGGTCTAAGGCAGGAAATTAATTAATCCCTCTTTGCTTTTTGATATTCTCGTAAGCTTCCTGTATTTTTTGAAATTTTTCCTGAGCGCCTTTTTGATATTCATCTCCCATAGCCGCTACTTTATCCGGATGATAACGGATTGCCATTTGGCGGTAAGCTTTTTTAATTTCTTCTTCGGTAGCTGTGCTTTCAATACCCAATACTTTGTAATCCGAATTGGTATCGCGGTAAAACATGTTTTTTAAACTCTCAAAATCGCTTTGAGGCACCGCCATTAAATTGGCAATACGTTGTATAATTTGTATTTCTACATCCGATACATGCCCATCTGCTTTGGCAATACCAAATAAATAATGCAACAGTTGTATGCGCACTTCCACCTGGGTACGTAATCTGATATCATTACAAATTTGCTCCAAAGGAATTTCGCCGCCATTTACATAATGCTTTAAGGTTTGCAAATGCGCTACCGAAAAATTAGGACCAAACTGTTGCGAGAAAAATGATTTAACATAATCCAGCTCTGCTTTAATCACTTTGCCATCTGCACGCATCACAGAGGCTGATAAAGCAATGAGCATATTGGCAAAATCGGCACTACCCGCTCTTGCGTGCTGTTTGTAATACGTAAAAACATCATCATCGCCACCGCCGTTAGATTTAACGGTTTTAGTGGCTACCGAAAAGTTGTCGATAAACGAACCAACTACAAAACCCAGAAATGCGCCTAAAAAATTTCTGCCTAAAATAAAAAATCCAATAACAGCGCCTATAAACTTAAACAATGTGTACTATTTTAAAATGTGAATAAAGGTTGCAAATATACTGTTTTACTGTTTTTAAACACATAGTAACATAGAAAATATTGATGGTATAATACCAGTAATACTTATGCTTTCTATTAGTACTCAACGAGTGAAATAGAAAAACTATGTGTCTATGTGGTTTAAAATTAAACTACACTTGCGCATTTTTCATTTGCATAAACATCTCATTAAACCTTAGCCTAACCGTTTCGATAAAAGTATCGTTAATGAGTTTTTTCACGCCATCAACCGATTTTACATCTTCGGTATAAAATTTAAAAGCCTGTTCCATTGGTCCTGCTTCAAATTTCACAATAAACTTATCATTCATCTGAAATATAGAAATACTCATAGATGGATGCGGGATAGAATCAATAATGCGCATAAATTTATTTTTGGAAAGCCTTTTTAAAATCCAGCATATTTTTAATAACACCTGCCGGCGAAGTGTTTCTGTCTCCATCTTCGTGAATGCGACCTAAAATAGCATGAGCAATGGCCACAAAATGATGCTTACCTGCCCTTTTCAAAGCTTCTTCGGCTTTATCATCGCCATTTATAAAGTTGGCACAAGCCGCCCAATCAAACGCTTTTCTGTCAATTAAAAAACGAAAAGCCTTGCTGTCATCCCAAATGGCATTTACAAATGCCGCTAGTTCAAAATGTTTACCTTCAATTAAATATTTAAAAGCGTTTTTGTCATCCCTAATAGCATCTAAGGTAGCAGCCAGTTCCCGGTAATTATTATCAATCAACCAGTTAAATGCTTGTATATCTCCATGAATGTGTTTACCAAACTGTTCAAGGACGAATGTAGAGTAATGTTTCATAATATTAGATATAATGCTATTCTAGCATAAAGTTAAATAAAAGTTTCATCAAATTGTATGTTTTACAAATCAATCTTTTGGTTAAAAAGCGTTAATAAATATCCTGACAATAAATAATAGTTACATTTGTCAACTATTTTATAATTAAACTGTTTTATATGCCTACTAATACAAATTACGCAAAGCTATCTGTTGGAACCAAGGCACTCATCCTTTCCAAATTATATTACAGCGTACTGAGCAAAAGCCTCGAAAATTTAGATATAGAACGCTATTACTCTATTTTATTTTTCCTGAATGAGCATAACGGCTGTAATCAGCAATGTATTTGCAACAATTTAGCCATTGATAAAACCGCTATGGTAAAGGTTATTGATCATTTAATTAAAGTAGGTTTTGTGGATAGAAATGTAAACCCTGACGACAGAAGAGAACATTTTATTGTACTAACTAAAAAAGGTCAAAAACAAACCGCGGAAATCGTTAAATCATTTCACGCCATTGATGCCGAAATATTTTCGAGTGTTTCAAAAGAAGATCAGGCAACCTTTAATAAGGTGCTGTGTCAACTATCTTCCAAACTAAAAGAATTACCGGCAACCGATTTATTTTTTAATTATAAAAAAACCGGAAGAAAAAAGAAATCAGCAGTATCAGATAAAGTATAAAACAGAAACTTGTCACGTCGAGTAGACCAAGGTACGAGGTCTGTATCGAGAAGTATTTTAAAATGTTCTCGATACAAAAAATGAAAAAGAGACACATTTTTTTACTCGAACTGACAAAAAGTAAAAACAGAATTAAAAAAATTAAAAATGAAAAAAATACCTAATTGGATTATTATCGTTGTGGTTATTGCTCTAGTAATAGCTTCTAAATTTATATTCTTTGCGCCTAAAGAAGATATGGCAGCTGCCGCAAAAGGTAAACCCAAAGGACCTATAGCCGTTAACTATTATGTAGTGACACCTGTTGCTTTTAATAACGAAGTATTTGCTACCGGAAAAATCGGAGCTTTAAATCAAATAGATATTATGCCTGAAGTATCAGGAAAGGTAATGGCTATTTATTTTAAAGAAGGCGAAACCGTTAACAAAGGCAGTGTGTTGGTAAAATTAAATGATGCCGATTTGCAGGCACAATCATTAAAATTAAAAACACAGGTTACTTTATCTGAACAAAAGTTGGAGCGCTTAAAAAAATTGCTTGAAATAAAAGGTGTAAGCCAGGAAGAATTTGATATGCAACAAAACGAACTAAGCTCGTTAAAAGCCGACCAGGCTTATGTTTCAGCACAACTGGCTAAAACAAATATCATTGCACCTTTTACAGGCATGATAGGACTTAAAAATATCAGCGAAGGTTCTTTTGTAAATACATCAACACCCATTGTGTCTTTAGTGCAGGTAAAACCGTTGTATGTAGAATTTTCAGTTCCCGAAAAATACAGCAACTTATTTAGTAAAGGTATTGCGGTTAAATTTTCAAACGAAAACACTAAAGAGCAACAAACAGCTACCATTTATGCTATTGAACCCCGTGTGGATGAATTAACCAAAACCATTAAAGCCCGCGCAACCTACAATGGCAATGAACATTTTTATCCGGGAAGTTTTGTGAAAGTATTTGCCAATTTAGGCGAAACACAAAATGCCTTAATGGTACCTACACAATGTGTGATACCTACATTAAAAGGGCAAAAAGTATTTATTACTAAAAACGGCATTGCTACCGAAGCTATGGTTACCATTGGCGTTCGAACCGATGATAAAATTCAAATTATAGAAGGTATAAACGCAGGAGATACCGTTATTACAACAGGATTATTATCCATCAAAAAAGATGCGGAATTAAAACTTTTAAAATCAGTTAACTAATATGGATTTAGCAGAATTAAGCGTTAAGCGGCCGGTATTAGTTACCGTATTTTCTATCATCATTGTTTTATTTGGATTAATAGGATTCAACTATTTAGGAGTTCGTGAATTCCCTTCGGTGGATCCTCCGGTTATTACAGTACGTACAAGTTACACTGGTGCTAATGCAGATGTGATTCAATCTCAAATAACAGAACCTTTAGAGAAAGCCATTAATGGGATTGATGGCATTAGAACTTTATCATCAGCATCCAATCAGGGTTCAAGTATTATTACGGTTGAATTTAACTTGAGTTCAAATTTAGAAGCTGCGGCTAACGACGTACGTGATAAAGTATCTCAGGCTGTAAAACAATTACCGCAAGATATTGATGCGCCGCCTGTAGTATCAAAAGCAGATGCCAACTCCGACCCTATTATCTCCATGACCTTAGTAAGTGATACACGTTCTTTATTAGAGGTAAGTGATTATGCAGAAAATGTATTGGCACAGAATTTACAAACCATATCAGGTGTAAGCGCTGTTCAAATTTGGGGGCAACGTCGTTATTGCATGCGCATCCGTTTAAAGCCCGATAAACTGGCTTCATACAATTTAACGCCTTTAGATGTTAAGCAGGCTTTAG
>JAEUTR010000280.1 GCA_016787365.1 Bacteroidia bacterium | reverse complement strand
TATAATACATTTGATAAAACAGATGAATTATATCTGCAACAAATTATTGATGTATTAAAATTTTAATATAAAATTCTTTTTCGGATACTTTTGATTTGTAAAATTGTACATTTTTAGTAATCTTTGATTATAAATAAATTCAGAAAATTATATTAAGATGGAGATAACACGTGTATTTGATATTTTAGAGCTTTATAAAACCCTGTACAAAAAACCGGATGTATTATCTGCTAAAGATGGTAAGGAATGGAAAAAATATAGTAGCGAAGATCTTATAAATAACGTGAATAATGTTAGCCATGGATTATTAGCACTTGGCTTAACAGATAAAGATAAAGTAGCCATCATCTCAAATAACCGCCCGGAATGGAATTTTTGTGATTATGGTTGTCAGCAGACAAATATTGTTACAGTTCCCATATTTCCAACTATTAGTAATACCGATTTGCAGTTTATATTAAATCATGGTGAAGTGAAAGCCATTTTTATTTCTGATAAATCAATTTATGCTAAGTTAGTTGCAATTGAGAAAGAAATTCCAAACGTTAAACATATTATTAGCTTTAATCCTATAGAAGGGATTATGTCATTTTCGGAGTTTTTGCAGTTGGGAATAAAAAATGCCAACGATGAAAAACTTAACGAGATAAAAAAATCAATTCTTCCTAGTAATCTTTTAACAATATTATATACGTCAGGCACTACCGGAATACCAAAAGGAGTGATGATTACACATCATAACTTAGTCTCTAACGTATTGGCGTGTCAGGGATTTGCACCATTTAAAAGCACGTGGAAAGCACTAAGCTTTTTGCCACTTAATCATGTATACGAACGGATGGTGTGCACACTTTATCTGTACAAAGGGATTTCGGTTTATTATGCAGAAGGATTAGAAACCATTGGAGATAATTTAAAAGAAATTAAACCCGAAATATTTGTTTCAGTACCACGTTTGATTGAACGCGTATATGAAAAAATTACAGCAACCGGTGAAAAATTAACCGGCACTAAACGTAAAATTTTTGATTGGAGTATGCGTATAGCGAACACTTACGAACTCAACAATAAAAATGGTTGGTGGTATAATATACAACATAAAATAGCTGACAAGTTGGTTTTTAGTAAATGGCGTGCAGCTGTTGGTGGAAATTTAGTATGCATCGCATCCGGTGGAGCAGCCCTTAATCCAAAATTAGAACGTATTTTTTTATGTGCCAATATTGTTTGCCTGCAAGGCTATGGTTTAACTGAAACCTGCGTGGTAGTTAGTGTAAATCGATATGGAGAAGATAATATTCGTATTGGAACCTGTGGTCCTGTAATTAGTGGAGTAGATGTGAAAATTGCAGAAGAAGATGGCGAAATTTTAGTAAAGGGACCAAACTTAATGCTTGGGTATTATAAAAATCCTGAAGCAACTGCAGAAGTTATGGATAGCGAAGGATGGTTTCATACAGGAGATGTTGGAACTTTTATTGAGGGACGTTTTTTAAAAATTACAGATAGAAAAAAAGAAATATTTAAAACAAGTTCTGGAAAATACATTGCCCCTTTAATGATTGAAAATAAAATTAAAGAATGTCGTTTTGTGGAACAAAGTATGGTGGTTGGTGAAAACCAAAAATTTGCATCGGCAATTATTGTCCCTTCTTTTGTAAATTTTAAAGAATATTGTAATGACCGTGAAATAGCGTGGACAACTAATGAGGAAATGAGTACTCATGAAGAATTAAAAAAATTAATAAATGAACATATTAAGCTCATCAATAAATCTTTAGCGCCATATGAACAATTAAAGCGTGTGGCTGTTTTGAGTAAAGAGTGGAGTATAGAAGGAGGGGAATTGACCCCAAAAATGAGTTTGAAGCGAAAAATTATTAAAGAAAAAAATATCGAAGCTATTAATAAGATTTTTGCAGTTGAAGATTAAAATACAAAACACGATATTGAGAGTTGTGGGGACATATTCAAAGAACTC
>JAEUTR010000243.1 GCA_016787365.1 Bacteroidia bacterium | reverse complement strand
ATATTCATGCCCTTTATATGCTCATCAGAAACTAACACCTTATTCTCGTGTATAAAAATTCCATAAACCCGAACATTAAAATTCCTCATAGTGCAAATTTACAGCAATAAGTTGAGAGATAGAAAAAACAAACGATAATTAACTACTTTTTAAAGTAATTAAAGTTAGTGGTGATACCAATAGTGTGTGTATTACCCGTTAATGCATATTTAGAAAAAGCATAATCCAAATGAAATTTATATACTTTAAAGCCAAACCCAAGCGATAGCCCATTTGCTTTTTTAGCATCAGGCAAAGCCATTTCTTTTCCTTTTTTAAAATTATAGGCTAATCTTAACATGAAATTTTTTCCAATGATTACTTCTGTACCAATAGTTAAATGCCTGCCAAATTTATCAAACCCGTTTTTGATTTTATCGTTACGTTTTTGTTTTGCTGTTTTTACAATAGGTTTATTTGTAAAAGGATCTATTTCACTAGATTGATCTAAAGGATTAACATACGTTAAATCCCATTTTAATAACTGATCATATTGTAAAATAACTCTAAAAGGCGCTTTAGGTATTTTTTTACTTAATCCAATTTGAACATTTGTAGGCAAACTCTCCCTAGCACCATTTTCTGAGAAAGCTAACCATTGTCTTCCATAGTTTTTAGCCAATATAGAAATAGTTAACTGTTTTTTGTTGTGATAGGTTAATCCTACATCAACCGCATTAGCCAACGAATAATACACATCATAATGAGAATATATGGTTTTTAAAGCGACCCCTAAGGATAAGGTACTATCTTTATTTAAAGTTTTAGCAAAAGCAAGATTTAAAGAGTAATCTGCGGCATTAAAATTACCCGTTTCCTCATTGTATTCATCTCTGCCATCAAACTTACCATAGTTAAAATACTGAAGTCCGGCAGCAAAGGTTCCATACTTTTTAAATTGATGAGCATATAAAAAATTACCATAATTTATATCTGCCACATAATTTACATAGTTAAAAGATAATTGTTTGGAACAACTAGGATTTAATAAGGCTGGATTACTGTATCCCAAATTCACATCTTTATCCCATATTGCCATAGAAGCACCACCTAAAGCATTAGAACGTGCAGGAATGGGTAAATCTAAAAAGCTAAAAGTTCTTGTGCCTCCAATTTGAGCAAAAATACCAGTAGTAATTATGATTAAGAAATATGTAGCTGTTTTTTTCAATATGATTATAAACGCTTAAATATATGGTTTATTGTGGTAGGAAGAAATATCTACAATTATTTTGGCGCTCTGAAAACATTGGTTTCAACCCATCCTTTACCCCAATCTTCATGCTCTTGAGTCGTCCAGATTTCGGGATAAAAAATACGTTTTTGAAAACGCGGGGGTAAGTATTTTTGCCAATTAGTGCCGCCCGTTGCTGCAATATCTTCTGTATTTTGTTGAAGATAACGAACCGCACTTTTGTAATGCATTAAAGGCCAATTGATATTTACATTTACATCCAGTTCTTTTAAGGCATTTATTAATCTTGGATTTTGTTGATCATGAATAGATAATGCTTTATACTTAGCCCACATATTTTTGCTTTGGTATTCCTTTGCCAATGCAATAAATTCATCTCCGTATTTTTTCTCAAACTGCTTTAGTGTTAACGTTTTTTTGCCTGTAGCTAATTCGGTAGCGCCTTTATTCCAATATATGTTTTGAAACATTTCTTCAATACTTGGATTTTTTCCAACCAAACTTGGGCGAACATCTTTATCAACTAAATTAAAGAAATCAGTAGCGCAAATTTCAATTTTACGGTATTGTGCACTTTGAAACCCACTTGCAGGTAATAGCGCCATACGGTAACGTAAAAACTGTTCTTTTTCCATACCATCCACCATAATTTCAAAAGATTTGGTTAATGATTCGAAGTATCGATTGATACGGGTTATTCTATCTACAAATAAATTCACATCCAATGTTTCTTTCCATCCCAAATCATGTCCGTTTGGCTGAATATTTTTACCATTATTGCCAATTTGCTCCATCTCATGTAACGAAAGTTTAAAATACAACTCCGTAATTTGATGATACATAATAAAAATCTTTTCATCCGGAAAATCTGTCTTGGGATTTTGAAGCGTTAATAATGTATCTACCTGAATATAATCCCAATAAGTTAAATAATTAGATAGTAAAAGCCCATCCAGATAACTATCGAGGCTTTGTCCCATAAGACTGTATTTTTCCTCGAGTTGATTTACACGATCAACAATTTCTTTTTTTAATTCCATAAGGCTAAAAATAGAAAAAGGATATTGATTTACACAATATCCTTTTAATTATTTTACAATACTTTTTATTTAATTTCAGAGGTAGGATTTGCTAAATTTTTAGCGCTTGTTATATCTAATTTTACAGAACCCACTACTAATTTTGCCTGAGCCCTTAAAGGAATATGGTTTTTATCATCTGTTAACCACACATTCAAATCATCTTCTCTTTTAAAAATTCTTCCTTTTTGAACAATTGGCCTGAATTTCACGCAATTAAAAGTTCCTATATCACAGGTAATTTTTTCTTTCCCTACATACCTGATTTTTAACGGCCATATTTCTTTATCAACAATACTATTTATGGTAAAAATATCACCTTCTTTCGCTGTACTTAAATCTAAATTTCTTGCCGAGTAAAAAGCCGAAATCATATCTTGTGTACCCGCAGGAACGTCAATTTTTTCACCTCCACCAACATCTACCTTGTTTGTATAATGATTAAACGTATAATCCTGATTAATAATATATCCGCCTTCATTCACTCGGCGAACAAACATCCAAGGCAACATAGCATCTTTATCAACAAAAGATTCATATCTGTCTCTTACTTTAAAGAACCAGTCAAAAGTACCTTTCGAATATCCATTGCCCACAATATGATATACTTTTCTGCCAGATATTTCCATAACCTCTGGCTTTACTTCCATTAAAATTACACCGGCATCCATTACACCGTAATGTAAGCGATATGATAATATCTCGCCAGCTTTAAATGCACTATTTGGCATAACCGGCAAATCCTTGGCAGGAAAATTATCCGGGATAATTTGTTCTAATTTTTCTTCAACTGATATATAGTAACCCGCAGAACATAAAGCTACAGTAACCATAACCGCAGAAGCGATAATTGCCATATGTTTGATTGTTTTCATTGTGTGTGTATTTGATATAGTAATTTCAAATGCCATGCCAATATAAATTTACAAAATTATATTGTGTTAAAATTTGTAAAATGTTAACATGCTAAATTTGTAAAAGTATATTTGCGCAACCGCTTAGCATTAAAAATCCTTTATGAGATATTCACTATTAACCTGCATCATGTTACTTTTGTTTATGCGTTGTTCTTATCAACAGGCAAATTTAGAAACTCCGTTAGAAAACAATTTTGAAATTGAAAAAAAATTCAGAATTAGTTTACCTGAAAATCATACAACCGGATATATGTGGCAGCTAAATAGTAATTATGATAGTGAAATACTGGATTACTACGGTTCCGTATTCAGAGGAAATGAAAAAGGAGTAGACTTTAATTTCAGAACCTTAAAAAATGGAAAAACATGCCTGAAATTTGCTTTGATAAAATATAGAGATACCTCAGAAACAAAAGAATTTATTATTAATGTGAAATAACACATCCTGATACAAATTTATTTTATCTAAACTCACTTAATAATTTATTTTTTTAGCTTAATTTAGCCCTTTCGCTGAGTAAAAGCACAATATGAATTATTAAAAAAAAAGTATAACAATTTTAAAAACTTTAACTTTATAAAAAAACGTATCCGTATCATGAAATCGATCTTCTATTTATTATTATTATCGTTGTTTTTTTCAAAAACAACCGTTTATTCTCAAAATTCAACCGCTGTTACTGAGTTGATAAACAGAACAGAAGTCTCTATTTTAAAAGCTCAAAAAGAGATTATCTCTGGACATTCTCCAAAAAAAACGCAGGAACTTTCAATGGCTGTAAAATATCAGGTTTTAGCACTAGAATCATTTAATAACAATGATTTGAAAATGGCAGTTTGTTATAGTTTAAAAGCTAGAGAATTTTCAAATAGTATTTTAGTTCAAATGAAACTAAACGGAGTTGACTATTTTTTACCAAATAGCTCAGAAACCCAACTAGGTCAACAAAATAATTATAGCAGTTCTGACGTAATTTATTCGTCAAAAATCTCTACCGATTCATTAGATGAAGCTATTTTGTATGATAACGAAAAACTAAGATCAACCTATATTTTATCTTTATAAATTAATCACAAGTCCTAAAAACAATTCCCATGAGATATTTAGCTATCCTCTTATTAACCATTACTTTTTTTAATGGATTCTCTCAGTCCCCAGGCTGCCCTCAAATTACTCCAACTGGAGCAACTATTTGTCAGGGGCAAACGGCAAATTTAACAGCTACTGCCATTGTTAACAATGCAACGAATACATATTCCGTTTCATCAATTCCTTATACTCCTTTCCCTTATTCAGGTGGAACAGGCGTTTCCGTTGGAACAGATGATGTATGGAGTAACATTATTACATTACCATTCAATTTTTGTTTTTTTGGAGTAAACCATAACAGAATAAAATTAGGTTCAAACGGACAAATCATGTTTAATCCAGCAAGCGGAGGCGGTACTGATAATTATCCTGTTACAGTAGCGGGTGCATTACCTAGTACAGCAAATACTCCAGGAAATACAATTAATGTGTTTAGAGATATTGATCCATCTGTATCAGGAGCAAACGTAAGTTATTATATTGGAGGATCTGCGCCATGCAGATATTTAGTATTTTATTTTAATAATGTTGCTTTGTATTCGTGTACAACACCAAGATCAACCTTTCAAATGGTATTATATGAGAACACTAACTTTATTGATATTTATATTGGTAATAGTAGTGGAAGTTGTAGTTGGCAAGGTGGAAGAGGTATTGTTGGGATTCAAAATGCAGCAGCAAATGTTGCTTATGTTGCCCCAGGTAGAAATGCAAATAACGGAAACTGGACAGCTACTAATGAGGCCTGGCGGTTTTCGCCTACCGGAGCCTCATCATCTGTCATAACATGGTATGGCCCCGGAAATACAGTCGTCGGAACCGGTTTAGGACCGATTGCGGTTTCACCTTTATCAAACACAACATATACCTCTAGTATGGTTATAACTAACTGTGATGGAGCAACGACAACATATAGTAATACTGCTTTAGTAACGGTTAATACGAGTCCAACCGTTGCAGTAGCAAGTTCTAATAATATCACTTGTAACAATTCAACGGCTGTTTTAACTGCAACTGCAAGTGGCGGAACATATAATTGGAGTGGTCCCGGCATTACTGGTGGAGGAAGTACATCTACCGCATCTGTAAATTTAGGTGGTACTTATAATTTAACTGTTTCTGCTGCAGGATGTTTTACTACAACCTCTATAAATGTTGCTCAGGATAATATCCCTCCTGTTATTAATCCATCTATGAATGGTATATTAAACTGTACACTTACTTCTGTTAATGCAAGCGCTACAACTACATCTACCCCTGTAACTTATAATTGGTCAGGGCCAGGTATTACATCAGGTGCAGGCACAGGTACTATCTCAGTAAATCAACCAGGAACTTATTCTTATACTGTTACTAATACAAATAATGGATGCGTAACAATAGGTTCACAAACAGTAAACCAAAATCTATCTACACCAATAGCTGATGCCGGACCAACGCAAACATTAGCGTGTCAAACGCCATCAGTTTCTTTAAATGGTTCTGGAACATCAGGCATGAATTATAATTGGTCGGGTGGTGTTTGCGGTCCTGTAAATAGCTTAACTACTGCTGCATGTAATCCAGGGACTTATACGTTAGTGGTTACACATCCAATATCAGCATGTACAGCTTCTTCATCAGTCTTAGTTGTTAGTTCATCTACTAGTATTCCTCAGGCTACAGTTAATGCAATTACAAATTCCATTACCTGTACTAATACGGTTGTAGCCATCGGGGTAACACCGGTTGGCTCTGACCCTTATACATATTCGTGGAATGGGCCAAATGTAACTGGCTCAACAACTACAGCAACCACAACTGTTGGTTCATCCGGAAATTACAGTGTAACCGTAACTGACGCCAATACAAATTGCCAGTCTATTATATTCACAATTAATGTCCCTGAAGATATAACTCCAGTTACAGCAAGCGTTGCGCCTGCCGGCACATTAACCTGTTTAACAAATACTCTTAGCCTTACTGCAACTCCTACCGGAACAAATTCAAATTATGGTTATAGCTGGTCAGGCCCGGGAACCATTCAAAACGGAACAACAGCAAATCCAACAGTTAATGCCGGTGGAAGTTACGTTGTAACAGTTACTAATTTAACCAATGGTTGTTCTGCAAATTATACCGTAAATGTTCAGGCAGATGTTACTCCTCCTACTTTAAATTTAGCTGGAAATTCTTTCACAACTTCTTGTACAACAACTACTGTTCAATTAGGTGCTTCCAGTAATATGGATCCAAATACAACATATACATGGACAGTTCCTGCTGGAGGCAGTTTAAATGATTTAACCATTAGCAATCCAATTGCGAGCAGTACTGGGATTTATAGTGTAGTTGTTACTAATACAATAAACGGTTGCTCTTCTGCACCACAAACCGTTACAGTAACATCTGATGCTAATATTCCTACATATACATTGTCAGCAAGTACTGTTTCGTTAACTTGTTCAACAACTATTCAAACAGTAACTATTAGTACTACCTCCAGTGACCTGACATATGATTGGATTCCACTTCCAAGTTCAGGAGGCAATAGTTCAACTCCTTCTTTTGCCACAGTAGGCTCATACTCTTGTATTATTACAAATACAGTAAATAACTGTTTTACAGTTGCCGAAGTAAGTGTTCAATCAAATACAATTGCTCCAACAGTTACAATTGCTCCAAGTGCATCCATCACTTGCGCTACTTTAACTGTAAATATTGATGCTGTAACAACACCATCTACCGGTGTATCTTTTTCATGGAGCGGTTCCGGAATAGTAGGTTCATCAACAGGATCATCTGTTAATGTAAATAATGCAGGAACTTATGATGTAATTGTAACAGATGCGGCAAATGGTTGTACTACAACTGCAAGCTCAAATGTTAATTCAAATACAACTGTTCCTACTCTCAATATTTCATCAACAAGTACAGTATTGACTTGTTCTATATCCAATAGTACGTTAACAGCAACATCCAGTGTAACCGATACCCCTACATGGCAAACACCAACAGGTGTATCTGCAAATCCTGTAATTACCAATGTAGCTGGCACTTATATCGCATCTGTAACAGACGCTATTAACGGTTGCTCATCAACCGAAACGATAACTATAGTTACCAATACAGTTGCTCCGGGAGCAAGTGCAAATAATGTTACAATGCCATGTGGAGATCCAAGTATTTTATTAAATGGATCAACTACTACTACTTCTTCGGTTTCTTACGCTTGGTCGGGGCCAAATGTAATATCGGGTGGTAATACTGCGACTCCTTCTGTAGGTCCTGGCATATATACTTTAACTGTAACAAGTGCAGTTAATGGATGTACGTCTACTACTACGGTAAGTGTTATACAAAATACCATATCTGTGTCTTTTATTGCTAATCCTACTTCAGGAACATCTCCTCTAGTTGTTGATTTTACAAACACCAGTACAGGAACTACCGGCTATACCTGGTATTTTGGTGACGGAAATACTTCGGTACTGGAAGATCCTAGCAATACATACACTACAGGTGTATATACTGCAACATTAATAGCAACAGCAGGTTCATGTTCTAATACTGCAACAGTTTTAATTATTGTGAACGAAGCCTTATCAGTAGAAATACCAAACGTATTTACACCAAATAATGATGGAACTAATGAGTTTTTTAAATTGAGAACAACGGGAGTTAAAACTGTTTCGATGCAAATATTTAATCGTTGGGGTATAAAATTATTTGATAATTCAGGTGGGCCTGATACCTCATGGGATGGAGGAAAAGCGCCGGATGGTACCTATTTCTATTTTGTAAAAGCAATCGGCTATGATGATACTATAATAGAAAAGAATGGTACGGTAAATTTATTCCGATAAAAGAACTACATCATTATTATAAAAAGAGGCTATTTCTTAAGAAATAGCCTCTTTTTTTGTGAATTTATTATAAATCACTACAGAAGTTATAATTAATATTTTCTGTAATAAAAAACGTTAAATAGTTTTATTACTAATAAACTAATCGTAATTTTACGATATATAAACATGCTTAAAAAAAAATATAAATACAATCAAATTAAACTTGCATCATTTTGTAGATCTTTAGGAAATCCATCAAGAGTTGCGGTTATTGAAAAGATTGCCGAAATGCAAAGTTGTGTATGTGACGAAATAATTGAAATAAATAATTTAACAAAAACAAGTACTGCCGCTCATATTGTAAGTTTAAAAAAAGAAGGCATTATAAAAGGAAGTGTTTCCAGAAGTAAATTATTTTATTGCATTGATTGGGATAAACTAGATGAATTCAAAGTGTTATTTGATGAATTATATAATAATGTAAAAAAACACCAACAAAAAGTAACAAGTCAAGATAAAATATGTAATTGATATGGGAACTACTAAAACAGAAGAATTTACAATAAAAGACAATAAAATTGCCAAATATGCCAAAGCACTGGCGCATCCTGCTCGTATTGCTATTCTTCAATTACTAATAAAAAAACAATCCTGTATTTGTGGGGATATTGTAGATGAATTACCCTTATCTCAAAGTACTGTTTCTAAACACCTAAAATATTTAAAAGAAGCAGGATTAATAAAGGGAGATATAGATGGAGCTAAAATATGTTATTGTATTGATGAAAAAGAATGGACAAGTGCCAAAACCTACTTAAACACTTTATTTGAATCTTATTCTGAAAAAAATAAGTGCTGCTAAAAAAATTTAACCGAATAAATCGTAAAATAACGATAATAATTTTACAACTAAAAAACGACATCATGAAACTATCAGAATTTAAAAAACACCTAAGTACAATTACCGACTTAAATTTTATATTACCAAACGGAACAATTGTTCCCCGGCATTTTCACGTTACGGAAGTTGGACAAATAACCAAAAATTTTATTGATTGTGGCGGAACAGTTAGAAATGAAAAAGTAGTCAATTTTCAATTATGGGAAGCCAATGATTTTGATCATCGCTTAGCACCAAAAAAATTAAACGATATTATTGCATTATCCGAAAAAGTTTTAGCATTAGAAGATGCTGAAATAGAGGTAGAATACCAAAGCGATACTATTGGAAAATATGGTATTGAGTTTAACGGTAAGGATTATATTTTGATATCTAAAAAAACAAACTGCTTAGCAAGTGATTCATGTGGTATTCCTCAAGAAAAATTAAAAGTAAATTTAGTAGACTTATCAAACAACCAAAGCTGTTGCACTCCTGGAGGCAAATGCTGTTAATTTTAAAAGCATGATTACATCTATCAAAACTTATTGTGATGAGTTAATAAAAGAATATGATTCTATACCAGCAGAAAGAAAAATTCTTTTAGAAAAAATATCAGCCTACATCCAGTTAAAAAAACAAGTACATAAACCAATACAATTAGTTTACGTTTGCACGCATAATTCACGCAGAAGCCATTTTGGGCAAATATGGGCGCAAGTAGCAGCTAATTATTATCATATCGATAATGTGCAAACATTTTCGGGAGGTACAGAAGCAACTGCTTTTAATATCAATGCAATTAATGCTATTAAACGGATTGGTTTTAATATTAAACCAATTAATATAGAAAAAAATTCTATTTACCATGTGTTTTTTGATGAAACATTAAACCCAATTATATGTTTTTCGAAAGTATACGATGATGCTAAAAATCCAAAACAGGATTTTGCGGCGATTATGACTTGCAGTGATGCAGAAGAAAATTGTCCTTTTATTCCAGGTGTTGAGTTACGCATTGGAACAACTTACGACGATCCAAAAGCATTTGATAATACACCTTTACAAGATGCTAAATATGATGAGCGTTGTAAACAAATTGCTTTAGAAACATTATATGTATTTTCAAAAATAAAATAAATTAAGATATGTCAGCAAACAACTGTGCTCCGGCAAGTAACCGAAAAAAATTAAATTTTTTAGACCGCTATTTAACTTTGTGGATTTTTTTAGCTATGCTTTTAGGAATTACTATAGGCTATTTTTTCCCTTCGTCATCTAATTTCATTAATTCTTTTTCGCAAGGCACAACAAATATCCCATTGGCAATTGGACTCATTTTAATGATGTATCCTCCGTTAACCAAAGTTAATTTTGCTCAAATACCAAAGGTATTAGCAAAGCCTAAACTATTAGGCTTGTCCTTTTTTATTACCTGGATAGTTGGTCCTTTTTTAATGTTTAGTTTAGCTGTATTTTTTTTAAAAGATTATCCGGATTATATGACCGGGTTAATTATTATAGGACTTGCTCCATGTATAGCCATGGTAATTGTTTGGAATGAACTTGCAGAAGGCAATAGAGAATTAGTTGCAGGACTGGTTGGTATAAATAGTTTAATACAGGTGCTTTTTTTTAGTGTCTATTCTTGGTTTTATATTGAAATTATGCTGCCGCTTTTTGGTATTAATGGTTTAAGTATTGATATCAGTATTTCTGAAGTTGGCAAAACCGTTGGCATTTATTTAGGAATTCCATTTATTGCAGCAGTAATTAGCCGTTATAGTTTAATTTCATTAAAAGGTGAGGAATGGTTTAAAACAAAATTTATTCCTTTTATATCTCCGATTACTTTAGTTTCATTGCTATTTACTATTGTGGTTATGTTCAGTTTAAAAGGTGGTATGATTGTATCGATACCAATGGACGTACTAAGAATTGCATTACCGTTGGTTATCTTTTTTGCAATTATGTTTACGCTCATGTTTTTTGTTGGGAAATTTGCAGGTGCTAATTATGAGGATAATACGGCATTGTCATTTACAGCTTCGGGCAATAATTTTGAATTAGCCATCGCAGTTTCAATAGGCGTTTTCGGTATCAATAGCGGCCAGGCATTTGCAGGTGTTATTGGTCCGTTAGTAGAAGTCCCTGCATTAATTACTTTGGTGCAACTGGCGTTTTGGTTTAGAAAAAAATATTATCCAACAACCATTTAATTATTGATAATGGAAACTAAAAAATCATTTTGGACAAGTATTACTGGAGGCTTAACTTCTGCTGCTCCTATTTTATTATCTTGCTGCAAAAGTGGTGCTTGCGTTGGTGTTTGCGCTAGTCCAATAGCATCTTTATTTGGCGTTTCTTCTGCAACTATTTCAAGTTCTCCTTTAGTAAGTGCATTAGAACCATTATTAATAGCTATTAGCGCTGTATCTTTTACCATCTCCTATTATTCTTTATATGTTTTGCCAAAACTTAATAGTTGTAGCACTGGTAATTCTTGCGACTGTGGGCCGACTGATAAAGAAAAACGCAAAACAAAAATAACCAAAGCTGTGTTTTGGATTGGTTTAATTTTAAGTATTGGTTTTTTAAGTTACTTTGAATATACAAAATATCAGGCTGTAACTAACACAGTTGAATGTTCTCCATCTGAATGTGGAAGTCTTGAAGAAACTTATTCCTGCTCGGATACAACCAAATGTGATGGCGAAAGTTGTGGAGAATAAAAAAATAAACTTATTTTCCTTTTTTTCTTACTTTATTTAAATAACGTTTATATAGCTCACTCAAACTTTCATATTCTTCTCTGTAAAAAACACCTATGCCCTGCGTAAAAGGTCCTCCGCTTGTAGCGGCTTCGGTATTATCATTACTTCGGTTAAATCCTTTTACTCTATATTTACCCGACTCCGATAGTTTATACTCAATAGTTACATCACCTATAACGTTACTTGAATTGTTATTTTTAGCAGAGGTGGAATTGGTATTATTTGTAACTCCAAAGTTACCATCAATAGTTAATCTGTCGGTAAACAATTGCGTAGAAAGGGCCAAATCTAACTCATCACTACTTAACGCTCCGCCAGGTCTGTAATTTACACCTATATTAATATCTTTAGTAACGCCATTTAACCAATTACTCATTTTATTACTAAGCATTTCTGAACCCGTTGCTGCTGCGGCACCTCCTGCACTAATACCACCACTTCCGGCAACAGATATAGGAGTGACAAAACTTCTTAATAACAATAGCGAAAACACCTGTCTGTTTAATTCATTTTCATCACTCAGTAAACTTTTAATAGCAGACCTAGTAGTTTCATCAATGGTAGGAAGTTCAATACCAAAACTAATATCAGGTGATGTTAATTTATCTTTCATATATAATTTACAATCAACAGGAAAACGTTTATTGTAGTTATTAATAGAATCATTTGGGAACAATGGTTTTATAGATGCACGTTGTTTATAATTGGCCACTATATCAATATTTGCTTTATAAACATTACCGTTCCATTTAATAGAACTACCTTTTTCGATTTCGAATTTTTTGGTTACAAAATCTTCCAGCGTAAATAAATAATCACCGCTGGCAAGTACATAGTTACCAAATATGTCAAATTTACCTCTTGAATTTATCTTCATAGACAAATTTCCATCACCTCTGGCTTTAATAATATCACCTGATTTTTCATCAAAAATTAATTGCACTTCGGCATCTTTTGTTGCTTCTAAATTAAAATCCAGTGAAAAATTAGACTTATCTTTTTTTACCACTGTCTTCACTGTATCTTTAGTTACAAATCTTATAAAATCATTATTACCTATCTCAGCAGGGCCATCTAAAGGAATATAAAAGTAAGTGCCTCCATTAGTTTTCATATTAATTTCCATTTTAATATCATCCAAAAAACCATAAATACCTGCATTACCTGATGCATAAGCAGTTCCGTAATAGCTCGGATTGTTGGCTGCACTTGTATTCAGTACCATTAATTTATTTGTATTGATATCAAAGTCAATGCGTATATCTTTAAAATTATTATGGAAAATATTACCGTATACACTTCCCGAATTTCCCATTTTATCTCTAACCTCTAAATTTTCAAAATTAATTTGCTTGGGCATAATATCTACATTACCACTTACGCTATATTGTACATTTAAAAAATCCACCACCATTACACACTTAAAAAATTTAAGTTTTGCATTTATTTGTGGATTATCTAATGTGCCTGTAACAGTGCCATTACCATTTAAAAATCCAACTTTAAAATTTAAAATACCGTCTAAAAATGGCTGAAGCAAGGAAAGATCTAAGGGCTCTGCTTTAAAAGATATGTCCAGATTATCTTCTTTTTTCTTTGGAAAATAGGTTCCGTTAAAAATGATATTTTTCATCAAATTACCATCAAAATCTTTTGCAAAAGCAGAAAACCCCTTAATACTTACGTACTCTTTTTCAGGATTGTATTCACTTTTAATTTCCCCATATCCAATCAATTTATTGTTTAATTTTAAATCATTAAAATTTATTTCACTGGAAATAATTTTTTTACCAAACACTCCAAATATATTAGTATTGCCTGTTAAAGTTCCGTCAATTTTCATTTTAACATCACTTAAAAAGGGATTTAATTGTGCCAGTTTAAAATTTTGAATGAATATATCCAGCTTATCATTATTGTTTTTGGATAATTTTCCATCCAATGTTATTAACTGGTTTTGATTATAGAATGTAAGCGAATTGATTGTAATGGCAAAAGCTGTATCTATTATAATCGGATTGACTTTCACAACCTGCCAAATACTATCTTCAATGGTATACTTAATTTTATCAAAAAGTACGGTTGCCTTAGTGCTTTCAAAAACGGCCTTACCGCTCATAATACCTGAATTATTAGGATTCAATAAATTATCCCAGTTTAAATTAAAATCGGTTATTTTATCATTAGCTATAAAAACCAGACTGGGATTTTTAAATGCAAAACTATCTGATAAATTAATTGATTTTGCTTTATATGAAAATTCAACTCCTTTAGGTAACGAATTAACACTGATAGAATTATTTTTAAATTTAACTCCAGCATAATCAATCAAATTACTATTGGTTTTTACATATAAATAATTAATGGAAGCGTCAAAAGAAGCTTCAATTAATGAATTTGAACTAATCATTAAATCTTTTAAAAATAATTCTTTAACGATAGTGAAATTTTTTATTTCAATATTTACATCCGCTTTATCGCTGTAGATGTAACGGGTTTTGGTTTTTATGAAGGTAGGGAAGTAATCATGCAGATACTGTTTAAAAGCATCAGGTAAAGAACTTAGATTGTATTTTCCGGATAATTTAAAATCTGCAATACTCGAATTAAGTTCAATATTTTTTAATACTCCTGTTTGATCTAGATCTAAATTAAAGCTATTTAGTTTATATGTTTTATTGTCAGCTTTATAAATGGTATTATCAAAATTTATTTGTCCACTTAAATTATCAATGCTATTCCCATTTAAATTAATTAGTATTTGAGAAGAAAGGTTTCCGTTTAATTGTGGTGTAGAAAAATGCGTTTTATCCAAATCAAAA
>JAEUTR010000172.1 GCA_016787365.1 Bacteroidia bacterium | reverse complement strand
AAACCATTTTCCTTAGTATTCCTGTCTGATATAATTTGTAGAATAATTGCGTCAATTTCATTAATTTAGTGAACTTAAATTGAGCCATGTTTAAACTTAAAAATTACATCAATGGTGAGCTAGTTGATCCTATCTCAAACCAACACATAGATAACTACGACCCATCTCGTGGCGTGGTATATTCATTAATTCCTGATAGCGACGAGCGTGATGCCGAAAAAGCTATTGCTGCTGCTAAAGAGGCATTTAAAACCTGGAGTGTAACTCCAAAAGATACTCGTTCAAAATACCTGTTAAAAATAGCATCGTTAATTGAAGAGCAATTAGATGAATTAGCAAAAGCTGAAAGTTTAGATAATGGTAAACCTTTACACTTAGCTAAAACAGTTGATATTCCTAGAGCAGCAGCCAATTTCCATTTTTACGGGACTGGGATTTTGCATTATGCGGCTCATGCGCATAGTATGGAAGATACTGCTATTAACTACACCTTACGTCAACCAGTTGGCGTTGCTGGCTGTATTTCGCCATGGAATTTACCATTGTACCTATTCTCTTGGAAAATTGCTCCGGCTTTAGCTGCCGGTTGTACGGTAGTTGCTAAGCCTTCGGAAATTACGCCGATGACAGCTTATTTACTTTCTGAAATATGCATTAAAGCCGGTTTACCAAAAGGTGTGTTAAATATTGTACACGGTTTCGGACATAAAGTTGGTAATGCCATTGTAAGTAGTACCGATGTGCCTTTAATTTCATTTACAGGTGGAACCAAAACAGGCGCAAACATTGCCAGCATAGCTGCCCCAATGTTTAAAAAAATGTCATTAGAATTAGGTGGTAAAAATCCTAATATCATTTTTGCTGATTGTGATTATGATAAAATGCTAACGACTACCATGTTATCCTCATTTGCTAATCAGGGTCAAATTTGTTTATGTGGATCGAGAATATTTGTAGAACGTTCTATCTACGAAAAATTTAAAACCGACTTTGTTGCAAAAACACAAAAATTAGTTGTTGGCGCTCCAATGGACGAAAAAACAAAAATTGGCGCGGTGGTTTCTAAACCACACATGGAGAAAATTTTATCGTATGTGGAGTTAGCCAAACAAGAAGGTGGTAAAGTGTTATGTGGAGGCAAACAAGCAACCGTTGGTGGAGAATTTGAAAATGGTTATTACTTAGAACCAACCATTATCGAAAATTTAGCATACGATTGCCGCACCAACCAAGAGGAAATTTTTGGCCCAGTAGTTACCATTATGCCTTTTGATAACGAAGAAGAAGTATTAATGTATGCCAACTCAACACAATACGGTTTAGCTTCAACGGTGTGGACACAAGACATTACAAAAGCAAATCGTGTAGCGATGAATTTACATACGGGGATTGTTTGGATTAATTGTTGGTTGTTGCGTGATTTGCGTACTCCATTTGGAGGTGTTAAATCATCAGGTGTTGGAAGGGAAGGTGGTTTTGAAGCGTTAGATTTCTTTACCGAACCTAAGAATGTGTGTGTAAAACTTAAATAATGGGGTGATTACGAATCGTATACGAATTTACGAATCTGTGTATGAGAGATGAATAAAATGATTCAAAAACAAGACTTAATATATCCTGAATTAAGCTATAAATTAGTTGGTTTAGCTTATAATGTCTTTAATGAATTAGGTCACGGACACCTTGAAAAAATTTATCAAAAAGCATATGCTAAAGAACTAAAAGAAGCAGGTATTATATTTAAAGAACAAGCGCCATATCAGGTTATTTATAAAGAAGAAATAATAGGAAATAATTTTTTAGATTTTTTAATTGAAGAAAAAGTAATTATTGAATTAAAAAGAAGTGATTTTTACTCGAAGAAATATATAGACCAAGTATCAAATTACATTAAAGTATCAAATTTAAAATTAGCTATATTAATAAATTTTACAAGCAACGGAGTACGAATTAAACGAATAGTAAACGAATCAAAATAGCAAACACAGTAGCAAATCCAGATTCGTATATTCGTCCCAAATTCGTAATCAAGAAATAAAAAAAGGAAGATGTTAGAAAATAGTAGCAGAACAGAATTAACAACATTAGGTGAGTTTGGATTAATTAAACACTTAACCGAACATGTTGAAATACATAATACATCATCTATCAAAGGAGTTGGTGATGATGCCGCCGTAATTAAATACGAAGGAGAAAAACACACTTTGGTTTCTACTGATATGTTAGTAGAAGGTGTACACTTTGATTTAACCTATGTGCCTTTAAAACATTTAGGATACAAAGCCATCATTGTTAACTTATCAGATATTTGCGCGATGAATGGCACTCCGAAACAAGTAACCGTAAGCATTGCAGCATCCAATCGTTTTTCGGTGGAAGCACTAGAAGAATTATATGCAGGGATGATTTTTGCTTGTAATAAATACCATGTAGATTTAGTTGGTGGAGATACAACATCAGCAACTAGCGGCTTAGTAATTAGTGTGACGGTAATTGGTGAAGCCAACAAAGAAGATATTGTTTACCGCAACGGTGCCAAAGAAAAAGATTTGTTATGCGTAAGCGGAGATTTAGGTGGTGCTTATATGGGCTTACAAGTTTTAGAAAGAGAGAAATTTGTGTTTAAAGACAATCCAAACATACAACCTGATTTAGTGGGTAACGATTACATTTTGGAGCGCCAGTTAAAACCGGAAGCTCGTGTGGATATTGTAGAATTACTAAAAGGCTTAAATGTAAAACCAACGAGTATGATTGATGTGAGCGACGGTTTAGCTTCTGAGTTAATGCACCTTTGCACGCAAAGCGATTTAGGTTGCGAATTGTATGAAGAAAAAATTCCTTTAGATCCTCAAACATTTGACAGAGCGCGTGAATTTAATTTAGATCCAACGGTTTGCGCCCTAAGTGGTGGCGAAGATTATGAATTATTATTTACCGTACCAATGGCGGATTATGATAAAATAAAACATTTACCTGATTTTACCATTATTGGACACATGACACCTAAAGCAAGCGGCATTAATTTAATTGCCAAAGCAGGTACATCACACCCTATAAAAGCACAAGGTTGGAACGCCTTTAAACAAGACTAATTAAACAACTCTCCAAACTCTAAAACTATATAACTTTCTAAACTTAAGAACATGAGCACAGAAAAATCAATTGAATCATCAAAAGCACCGGAACCGGTAGGATTATACCCACACGCACGCCGTGTTGGCAATTTATTATTTTTAAGTGGTGTTGGTCCACGTGAGCGTGGTACTAAAAAAATACCGGGAGTAGAATTAGATGAAAATGGAAACATTACTTCTTATGATATTGCCGCACAATGTCACTCTGTGTTTAGAAACATTAAATATATTTTAGAAGACTCCGGTAGCAGCTGGGATAAAATTGTGGACGTACAAGTATTTTTAACCAACATGAAAGACGATTTTAAAATTTATAACGCTTTATGGGCTGAATATTTTAAAGAAAATCCTCCTTGCCGAACGACGATTGAAATTAATTGCTTACCAACGCCTATTGCTATTGAGTTGAAGGTGATTGCGACTATTGATTAGAAAACTAGTTACACTTTCTTAGTTTAGTCACTAACAAACAGACTTAAAATGTATAGATTTAGAACTATAGAAGGTTTACTTGGCAAGCACAAAGAACTCGAAAATCAGGAAATTTATTTTGCGTCTCCAGACGAATTAAATGATCCTATGGAAGGATATAAGGATGTGTTTTGGAAAGGTGATTCTATTATATGGAAAAATTTTATAAAAAATTACACGAGAAGTCTAGAAAATGTTTTTGGTTTAGCCCTTTTGCTAAATGACAAGGAAAAACTTAACGAAAATAATATATCAATATTACCCCCTAGTCCAAGTGGAATTGCTGTTTTCAATAAAAAAACACTAATCGAACAAATATTAGAAGATGTTTTCAAAATTGAGTTTATAAAAAATTTACCAAAAGTTTTATCAGAAAGAAAAAATGTAATTAGACGTTCTGAATTACAATCATATTTAGAGTTAATACATCCATTTATTCTTGATTCAATTTCGAGAATTTATATTCAAAATAACATAATCATTACGC
>JAEUTR010000160.1 GCA_016787365.1 Bacteroidia bacterium | reverse complement strand
TAAAAGAAGCCGGCGGAACTGTTTGTGATTTTAAACTTCAAGAAAACTGGCTTTTTGGCAAAGAAATTATAGCCACAAATAATTCTATAAAAGAAATCTTTGAAAAATTAATACAAGAAAATTTCGACAAAAATTAGAATTTCGAACGAAGTTTTGTTTTTCTACGTTTAGGTGGGAAAAATCGACCAACTGTAATTTGTAAAGACATGTAAGTATCTTTTTCTTTATCACCTCTTTGCGCACCAGTTCCATCACCATTTGGAGCTGTTGCATTAGGAATATCGCCTTTACTTGGATCTGCAAATGCTACAGATTTAGGTCCATAGGCTTCAAATAAAGCGGTTTTATCATAATAAGTAGTACTTACATCATCAATATAATCTGTAAAAGTTTTTCTGTAATTAAACTCTAATCCAACACACCAAAGTTTATTAATTGTTTTTTTGTAAGCAATACCCATTGGAATACTCAATGCAATGCGACGGTATTGTTTAGGTCCATCGGGTAAACCTTGTCCTTCTGTATGAAGTGGGTATAATTTTTCCCATTGTCCAGTTGCAGGATTTTTACCTTTTGGATTGAAATAGAAACCTGCGATACCAACAAAAAAGATAAACTCATTAGATCCACCTTTATGACGCCTTATTAACGTTTTTTTGATCCCATAACGATGCCCTACTTTACTTTTAAATAAGGATATTTCAGCTCTAACAGCGAGTTCAAAAATATTTGATTTAAAATTTAAATTTCGATTATTTCTAAATGGCTCAGTTGTTAGCTTATCATCACCGGCTACAAGTAAATAATTAAAACTCGAATGGATGTTGAAATTTTTATTACACTTATATCGGTAAGCTAAACTAAATGCAGGTCTGGTTAAAACAAACTCAATATCAACAGGACTAAAATCAGTCCCTATTTTATTTAGTCCTCCCAAATCTCCTAAAAAACCTGAAACTCCTCCCTGAAAAATTAGTTCTTTTCTATATTTCTTCCAATCATCCGGCCTCAAAAAATTCTGAGAGTACCAATCCTGAATAAAAAAAGTAATAAAAAATATAATAAAAAGTAAATTCCTATGCTTCATTAAAAATGTCAATTGATACAAAAATAATACAATTTTCCAAATGTAAGAATTTTAAAGAATTATTATAGGTAAATTTATCACCAAATTGTTAAATTAACAATTTGGTAAATAATACGAAAATATTAGAATTTAGATCTTAGCTTAGTTCTGCCTCTTTTAGGAGGAAAAAATCTACCAATTGTAATCTGTAAAGAAGCGAAAGAATCTTTGTTTTTATCACCTCTTTGAGCTCCTGTTCCATCAGCATTTGGAGCGCTTGCTCCTGGAATATCACCTTTACTTGGATCAGACATCATTACAGAAGTTGGACCATAGGCAGCATTTAATGCCGCTTTATCAGGATAATAAGAACTACTAACATCATCAATATAATCAGTGAATGTTTTTCTGTAACTCAACTCTAACCCAACCGACCAGTATTTATCAATAATATAATGTAATGCAAGTCCCATTGGAATACTGATGGCAATTTTTTTATACTGAGTTGGTCCTCCAGGTAAGCCTTGTCCCTCAGTATGAAGTGGATAAAGTGCTATATAATTTCCACTCGGATCCTTACCTTTTGGGTTAAAATAAAAAGCACCAATACCAACAAATCCTATTAATTCAAGCGATTTTCGCTTATTCATTCTTCCTAGTGATTTATGCAAGCTATAAATACCGGTACGCTTTACTGATGTAATACCAAACTCTAATCTGGTAGCCACTTCAAAAATATTTGATTTAAAATTTAAATTCCTGTTATTTCTATAAATTTCTGAAGTCAGTTTATCATCACCTGCTACTACTAAGTAATTAAAACTGGAATGTACATTAATGTTTTTAGTGAATTTATATCTGAAAGCTACGCTAAGAGCGGGTCTAGTAAGAGCTAGTTCCATATCGGCCGGACTAATATCCGTTCCTTCCATATTTCTACCACCTAAATCCCCCAAAAAACCAGCTGCTCCAACCTGAACTATTAACTCTTTTCTATATTTTTTCCAAGCGTTTGGCCTCGCAAAACCTTGAGAATAAACATGATTCAGAGAAAATACTGTTAAGATAACAGCGCAAAATATATGATTTTTATTTTTCAAAATAAGCTAGTCCCCTTTAATTTGGGGCTAAATTAAGAAAAAAAAATAAATAATATGTAAGAAAATGAAAAGAATTTAAGATAAAATTGTTAATTACCCAAAATCTTCGTTTGTATAGTATAATTTATAAAATTTCAATCCTTTATCCTCATCGTATCCTTTTTCAACATAATCATGCCTTCCATGAACATAGATATGAAAATTTTTGTCCAATTTAACAACACTTTTCATGAATTTTTGATTTTTCTTAACAGCTGTTGGAGAAATCTCAAAATCATCAATGGCTGTTAAATCCATCTTATCGTTATAAGTTTGACGATATTCTCTAAAAGCTTCTTTTAATTCCGGTTGAGGAAGAATTTCTTTTTCAAACTCTTTTATATCGAATTTATCTTTTTCCTTAAAAAAACTGGTGCTTTTATTAAGCATCATCATTTGATCCTGTTTGGTAACATTGTTCCCTTCGGTTAAAACTTCTTCGCAAAAACCTTTACAAGTATCAATAAAATTAGACGTATGAAAGTAAGCATTTTCTTTCATCTTAGTATTCAAAAAGTCTTCGACCCAATAAAAGGCACAATCTGCAATTTTATTATTTGTATCAACGATGCTTACTTTATATCCTTTTTCAGATTCTGTATTAAAAATAATACATCCTTTATCCAATTTGTTAATATTAATTCCATTGTCGCATTCCACATCAAAATTATCCATGTGTTGAAATACTTTCAAATAAGTATCTTTATTTTCGGTTTTAAATAATCCAATCGCATCACAAATAACACCATCTATATTGCAATCTCTAAAATAACAGGTATAAAATTCACCGCCTTTAATTTTTGGGTGCATGGACTGATTGTACAAATGTTCAGCAATATGTTTACTACTCTCTAAAAATTTACCCTGAGAAGAAAACACATCGGTTACATAACTTTGTACATCATGATAATGCATTTCATTCTTAGACTTAAACTGGTAATAAATATCGGTTTTAAAAGGTGAGGTTAAATAACGCATCACGGTATCTTTTAAAAAATCATCGCTTATTTGAATTTCTTTTTCACTTAATGTTAATTCCTCTCCTAACCCTTTATTACCAACATAATGTATCACAAAATGTGTTAATTCGGAACGTGTAAAATCTATCATGGCACAAAATCTGTTTAAATAATGAACGGTAAATGTAACAGTTTAGTAACGGTATGAATTAACAAACTTTAAACAAAAAATTAATGTTACTAACGGACATTATCCGTTATAATCTTTATCATTACTCTCAGAATTTACTCTTAAATTTGTTTAATTATGCAACGTAAAATTATAAAACCAGCTATATTAGTATTAGCTATTAGCCTTTGTTCATTTACCTTTTTTCAATTTGAAAAAAATCAGATTTTGTTGGATATGTTAATGTCCGTTTTAAATCAGGCTCATTACAATCCGTTAAAAGTAGATGATGATTTTAGTGAAAAAGCTTATAATCTGTATATTAAGCGTATTGACTATAATAAAAAATTTTTATTACAAAGTGATGTTGACGCTTTAAGTAAATACAAAAAAAGTATTGATAACGAAATAAATAGCGGAAGCTTTGAATTTTATAAATTATCTGCTGATATTATATCAAAACGAATAAAAGAAAAAGAAAATTGGAGTAAAGAAATACTAGCCACACCTTTTAATTATTCTATTGACGAAGATTATGAAACAGATGGAGATAAAATAAAATACGCAACAACCGAAGCAGAATTGAAAGAAGAATGGGTAAAAATGTTGAAATACCAAACATTGGCTCGCTTAGATGAGATGTTAACCGGACAGGAAAAAGCAAAAGAAAAAAAAGATACTGTATTTACCGAAAAAACATTTGATAGTTTAGAAGTAGATGCCAGACGTAAAACGTTAAAGGCTAATATTGATTGGTTTAAGCGTCTTAACAAAATTACTGTTAAGGATCGTTTTTCGGCGTATATGAATACTATTACAGGCTTGTACGATCCACATACAGAATATTTTGCACCAAAAGAAAAGAAAAAATTTGATCAAAGTATGAGTGGACAATTTGAAGGAATTGGAGCGCGTTTACAATCAAAGGATGGAATTTTAAAAGTATCAGAAGTTATTGTTGGTTCTCCATCATTTAAGCAAGGCGAATTAAAAGCAGGAGATGAAATTCATAAAGTTGCACAGGGTGCAAATGAGCCTGTTGATATTACAAATATGGATATGGATGATGCCATTGATTTGATAAAAGGTAAAAAAGGTACAGAGGTGAGATTAACAGTAAAAAAACCTGATGGGGCTTTCAAAGTTATTCCTATTATAAGAGATGTGATTGAAATGGACGATTCATATGCAAAATCGGCGGTTTTAAATAATAAAAAGAAAATTGGCTATATTTATTTACCTATGTTTTATGCCGATTTTACAAGAAATGGTGCTCATAAATGTGCGGCTGATATGAGAAAAGAACTGGATAAATTAAAAAATCAAGGAGTTGAAGGTATTATAGTTGACTTAAGAGATAACGGAGGTGGTTCATTACAGGAAGTAGTTGAAATGGCTGGTTTATTTATCCCTCGCGGACCTGTTGTTCAGGTAAAAGATAAAACAGGAAAAGTATATGTGATGGATGATAAAAACTCTGATGTAGTTTGGGACGGACCTCTGGCAATTTTAGTAAATCATGGAAGCGCTTCGGCTTCTGAAATATTAGCGGCTGCTATTCAGGATTATAAACGTGGAGTTATTATCGGAACACAAAGTTTTGGAAAAGGAACAGTTCAATCATTCTATAATTTGGATCAGTATTTATTACCTCAGTTTGATACGATTAAACCATTGGGTGAAGTGAAAATTACTAACCAAAAATTTTATAGAATTAACGGTGGCGCCACTCAATTAAAAGGTGTAATGCCGGATGTTGTTTTACCTGATCCGTATGCCTATATAGAAGTTGGAGAAAAAGAATTAGATTACCCAATGCCTTGGGATGAAATAATGAAAGCAACGTATGATGAATATAAAACCATTGACTATGCAAAACTTAAAAAGGCCAATTCGGAGCGTGTAAAATCAAGTCAGGCATTTAAATTAATTGAAACAGAATCTAAAGAACTAAAAGCTAAAAAAGACGATACAAAATACAGTTTGAAACTTGAAAAATATCGCGCAGAACAAAAACAATTAAGAGAACAGTACAAAAAATACGATGATTTAAAAGTAGACATAAAAGGATTTTCTGCAGACATACCAAGTTATGATAAAGAAGTTCTTAAAAATGACACTATAAAATTAAATCGTGTGATTAAGTGGGCAAAAAACATTCAAAAAGATAATTACATTTTTGAAGCAAGTAATATTATTAATGATATGAACTAAATCCCCTTTTTTAGTTAACAATAATTATAGCATCATTACAAAATAATGTTGCTATTTTTTTGTAAATTCGTGTCTCAAACAAAATGTAATGATAGTAGAACAATTATATACTAGCTGTTTAGCACAAGGAGCTTATTTTATTCAATCAGAAGGAGAAGCTGCTGTTATAGATCCATTAAGAGAATACCAGCCTTATTTGGATTTAGCTATAAAAAACAATGCTAAAATAAAATACATTTTCGAAACTCATTTTCATGCCGATTTTGTATCAGGACATTTGGATTTAGCTAAAAATACCGGAGCTGAGATTGTTTTTGGTCCAAATGCTCATACCGAATTTAAAAGCACTATCGCCAAAGATAATCAAGAGTTTAAAATAGGTAAATTAACCATTAAAGTATTACATACACCAGGACATACATTAGAATCTACTACTTATCTGTTACTGGATGAAAATCAAAAACCTCATTGTATTTTTTCGGGAGATACATTGTTTATAGGCGATGTAGGAAGACCCGACCTAGCTATTAAATCAGATTTAACTCAGGAAGATTTAGCAGGCTTGCTATATGATTCTTTACACAACAAAATTATGTCATTGCCAGATGATGTAATTGTATATCCTGCTCATGGTGCAGGTTCTGCTTGTGGCAAAAATATGAGTAAAGAAACGTTTGATACATTAGGAAATCAAAAGAAAACAAATTATGCTTTAGCCAATATTTCTAAAGCCGATTTTATAAAAGAACTAACAACCGGTATTTTACCACCACCTCAGTATTTTTCCAAAAATGCCCAATTAAATAAGGCAGGTTATGAAAACTATGATGCAGTGGCCTTAAAGGGAACAAAGGCATTAAGTATTAATGATGTGAAACATTTATTAGATACTACAAATGCTATCATATTAGATGTTAGAAAGCCCGATGAATTTGCTACTGAACATATTACTAATTCTATTTTTATTGGTATCGACGGGCAATTTGCGCCATGGGTTGGCGCTTTAATTACAGATTTAAAACAACCCATTATATTAGTAACACCTGAAGGAAGAGAAGAAGAAACGGTGAAACGCTTAAGCAGAGTTGGTTATGATAATTGTGTAGGATATATTAACGGAGGTGTAACTGCTTGGAAACAGACAGGGAATGAAACCTCTTCCATTTTATCCATTACAGCTGATGAATTTTCCGGAAAATTATCTAATACTTCATTAGACGTGTTGGATGTGAGGAAACCTGGTGAATATGAATCATCTCATTTATGCAGTGTTGATTCTCATCCATTGGATTTTATATCCGATTGGCAGGATTCTCTTTCTAAAAATAAAGAATATCATATCCATTGCGCAGGAGGTTACAGAAGCATGATTGCTGCTTCACTATTAAAAAGAAAAGGTTATCATAAAATCATTGATGTAGCCGGCGGATTTGGCGCCATTCAAAAAACCAATGCAAAAATAGTTAGCGTAGCATGTACCAAAAGCTAATAAACAAACTTTTCCAACTATGCTAAAAGGCACCAAGCTCTATTCTATTTTAAATAATAAATGTCCAAAATGTCATCAGGGAGATTTTTTTGTTACCAAAGGATCCTATAATAAAGATTTCATTAAGATGCATGATAAATGCCCGCATTGTGGCGAAATTTTTAATAAAGAAGTTGGCTTTTATTATGGAGCTATGTATGTTAGTTATGGTGTAAATATTGGAATAGGAATAGGATTATTTCTACTTATGGTTCTTATTTTTAATCTAAGTCTTCTTACCTACCTTTTTTCATTTTTCGGATTAGTTGTACTTTTATTCCCATGGGTTATGCGAATCTCTCGACTAATTTACATAAATCTGTTTGTAAAATTTGATTTTTCAAAAAAGTAACTTACTTTTAGTAGGTGGAAATTATTAAACAGATAGAATTTGAATATGCAAAAGTCCAGCTGCTTTCCAATGGTATTATTCGAATTGAGATGTTCGATGGATATATCATAGATTTAGAGGAAAGTGTTCAAATTAATATCGCTGAAGGAGAATTATTAAACGGTAAATTAGGTGAAGGACTGATTTATATGGTTGCCGAAAGTACTACTCAGTTTACCAACGAAGCACGTGAATTTTCTGCCAGTAAGGAAGGTTTAAGGTTTTCAAAAGCAGAAGCTATTATTGCAAAA
>JAEUTR010000096.1 GCA_016787365.1 Bacteroidia bacterium | reverse complement strand
TTTTGCAGCAATTACTTTTACAGGAACCACTGGTGGAACATATTTTACAAAGGACATAATTGGCCCCACAAAATTAATATCCAGATTATAACTTTTACATAAAAACAGAAATACATCCTGAGCTGTTACTTTAGAAAAATTATTGGTAACTTTTACATCAATGGATGGATCGACATTTACATTTAAATTATTGCTGGTAGCAATGGCTCTTATAAATTCCTGAATAGAAGAGCTGTTGATGGATAAATCCACCTTCTCATTTAATCCGGGATTTGATTTTCCCAGCTCAATTAATTTCTGTTCAAGTATGGCAAATCTATCCTGCGATTTTGCCAAGAAACAAAACCCCAATAAAAATGTCAAGACTATAATTTTAATTTTCATGTATCAAATACGGATAAATTTCTTCTAAACTTGTTTCTCCTTTTTCAAAAAGGGCTAACACATTTTCGGCTAATGTACTGATTTTATTTAATTTACAGTAGTCACTTATAGTAGATTTTTGTTCCTTAATATATTCTGCCAGTTCCTTCGTAATATTAATTACTTCATAAACAGCCTTCCTCCCTTTGTATCCTGTAAAGTAACATTGATTGCAACCAATAGGCTTAAATTGCTTGTTAATTGCTGTATTTTGGAAAGCTTTTGGTAATTCGAAACTATTAAAATCTTCTTGTTTTTTGCAATGTGGGCAAAGCATTCTTACCAAACGTTGTGCTACCGATAAGTTGATGGTATTTGCCAATAAATAAGGTGGCACTCCCATATCAATTAAACGCGAAATAGTTCCCCATGCCGAGTTTGTATGAATGGTAGACAACACCATGTGTCCTGTTAACGCAGCTCTGATTGCCATTTGAGCAGTATCTGCATCCCTGATCTCACCCAGCATAATAACATCCGGATCCTGACGTAAAAAAGTTCTTAATGCTTCCGAATAAGTCAGACCAATATCATCTTTTAACTGAACTTGGTTAACACCATCCAAAGTATACTCTATCGGATCTTCGATGGTTAAAATATTAGATTTGGATTTATTCAATAATTTAAGTGTAGCGTACAGGGTAGTAGTTTTACCTGAACCTGTTGGTCCTGATATTAAAATGATACCATGTGTTTTTTGAATGGCTAACTGGTAGCGTTCCAATTCTTCTTTAGTAAATCCTAATTTTAAAATATCAATATGTGTGGCATCGTTACCTAATAAACGTAATACCACTTTCTCTCCATGAAGTGTAGGCAAAATAGATACACGAATATCTATTCTCGAATTATTGACTGTAAAACGTATCCTGCCATCTTGTGGCAAACGCTTTTCGGCAATATCACACTTGGCTTCAATTTTAATTTTGTTGATTAGGGTTGGGTACTCAGATTTATTGACCTTATGGCGTTCTATCAATTGTCCGTCGACTCTAAAACGAATCCGACATTTATCGTCATATACTTCAATATGAATATCACTACTTCTTAAATTCTGCGCTTCTCTAACCAGGCTTTCTAAAAAATTTCCATCTTTAATGCTTAATTGCACTGCGGCAACTTCGTTGATATTTTGATTCGCTTTTGGATAATTGATGTTTAATGATTTTTCTATTTCCTCAAAAGTAATAGGTGTAAGATGGACATTTTTACCTAGAACAATTTCCAGTTCATTTTTAATATCATTTACAGATTGTTGCTCATCGATGTAAAGATGTAATCCTGTAGTGTCCATTTTTTCCGGAACTACTTTATACGTCCATGCCTGCTCAATGGTAAGCAAGTGTTTTACATCAGGCGATAATAACACAGATAATGAACTCATAACAACACAAAACTACAATCAATTATTAAATTGAGGGATACCAAATTTAGGATAATTATTGATATGACATAAAAAAAAACAAGTAATCCGGCAAGCGGAATATTTTTGGAATCTATATTTTTCTGGAAGGCTGTATAAACAACAAAAGCCAATAATGAAAATACAAAACCAAAACAAAAAAATAAAATCATACCCACCGTATTATACGTAAGACCAATAGATAACACTACTAGTACATCTGCCAAACCCAATTGATGATT
>JAEUTR010000083.1 GCA_016787365.1 Bacteroidia bacterium | reverse complement strand
AATAATCAGGATTTAGATAAAGAAGCTAAAAAGTTTTTAAAGTACAATACTTTTTTTGGTAACGAAATTGTGGCAAGCACACGCCGCTTAGCTTTGATGAATTTGTTTTTACACAACATTGGTGATATAGATAGCGATAATTTTATTTCGCCAAATGATTCCTTAATAACAGATTCAGGAACACGCTACGACTATATTTTAGCTAATCCGCCGTTCGGTAAAAAAAGCAGCATGACCTTTACCAACGAAGAAGGCGAGCAAGAAAAAGAAGACTTAACTTATAATCGTACCGATTTTTGGGTAACCACCAGTAACAAGCAATTAAACTTTGTGCAGCACATTCGCACTATGCTAAAAACAACAGGTAAAGCAGCTGTTGTATTACCCGATAACGTATTGTTTGAAGGTGGCGTTGGCGAAACCGTTCGTAAAAAATTATTAGAAACAACTGATTTACATACCATTTTACGTTTACCTACTGGTATATTTTATGCCAATGGTGTAAAAGCAAACGTGTTATTTTTTGATGGCAAGCCATCCAGTAAAACGGTTCAAACCAAAGATATTTGGGTGTATGATTATAGAACCAACGTTCACCACACCTTAAAAAAGAATCCATTAAAGTTGGATGATTTAAAAGACTTTATTAAACTTTATAATCCTACCAATCCAAAAAAACGTAAAGAAACCTATAACGCAGACACCAACCCCGAAGGACGTTGGCGTAAATTTACATACGATGACATCATTGCACGCGATAAAACATCATTAGATATTACCTGGTTAAAAGATAAATCATTAGCTGATTTAGATAATCTCCCCGACCCTGATGTGTTAGCACTTGACATCGTAGAAAATTTAGAAGCAGGTTTAGAAAGTTTTAAAACAATTATAGCAAGTTTAAATAAGAAGTAATTAAGATTTATAAAATGGTAAAATTAATAAAACCCGAAAAAATATTTTTATCCCAACATCCTGAAATTAAGGAAAGCTGGATACAGGAACAAATAGCATTAGATCCATCTATTCTTGGTCTTGGTGATTTGATTCTAAAAGATAAAGAGAGAATCCAGCCAAGAGCTGGAAGATTGGATTTATTGCTACAAGACATAGAAACAAGTAGAAGATATGAAGTTGAAATACAGCTAGGAAGAACTGATGAAGCGCATATAATAAGAACAATAGAATATTGGGATATTGAAAGAAAAAGATATCCGCAGTATGATCATTGCGCCGTTATTATTGCTGAAGATATTACTTCAAGATTTTTGAACGTTATTAGCTTATTTAACGGAAACATTCCATTAATTGCAATTCAAATGAACGCATTAAAATTCGGCGACGATATTGCCTTAATATTTACAAAAATACTTGACGAACTTCCTTTAGGCTTGGTAGACGAAGATGAAGAAATAAGAGAAGTAACAGATCGGGACTATTGGGTTAAACGAGGTACCGCCGAAACCGTTAGCATGGCAGATGAAGCAATTAGTATCATAAATGAATTTGCTCCTGGAATCGAATTAAAATACAATAAATTTTATATCGGTTTGGCTATAGATGGTCAGCCAAATAATTTTGTGGTATTAAAACCTCGTAAAAAAGATCTGAATATCGAAATTAAATTGCCACAATCTGAAGAAACACAAGCAATAATTGACAATGCAGGTATCGATGACATGGGATACGATAGGCGCTATAGTTCATATAGATTAAGATTATCTAAACAAAATTTCAAAACGCATCGTGAAGTATTAAAAAAACTTATGGAAAATTCATATAGTAATTCAAAATAGCAAGCAAATTTTATTAATATATACTATTAATCTAAGACTAATTATATGACTAAAATTTTGAGAATATTAAGCGTAGCTTTTAATCAAAAGAAACAAGGGGTTTTGAGGTTTAAAATTGTCTATTATCGTGATCATTATATCGGTTATGAGTTAGAAAATGGAGATGAGTTAGATGTCGCCATAAAAAATTACTTCGTAGAAAAAAATCCAACACAATGTCTTTGGGAATATTATGGAGCATTTAATGCAAATATACCTACTATACACTTTGCTGGTTTTTGTCCTAAAAACATTCCATTAATTATCTCTGCAAGTATTTTAGATTTAACAGATCGTGAAAAAGAAACATTAGTAGAAAAAGGCACAATTTTCCCGAATATAGACAAACATGTAACATTATTTTATAGGTGCAATTTAAGCGAGGAAGATTTTAATTGGAAACTTCTTCCTACTGAAATACGACTCGCAATTAACCATACTAAGTATAATGATTTAAGTCAAAAAATCCATCTTTACCCATAACATTCGCTCCGCTAATTTGTAGTACTGTAATACAGTAACAACTAACCCTTCACCAACGGCATCACCATAGAGCCAATCAATTCAATAGAGCGTATCAATTTAGCATGAGGCAAAGCCGCATTATCCATTTGAAAGCTAAAGCGGGAAATACCACCAAGCGCTTCACTGTGGCGTAAAATTTTGGCAGCAATTTCTTCTGGTCCGCCAATGAGCAAGGCACCCTTCGCGCTGTTTTGTGCATCAAAGTGTTGACGTGTTACAGGTGGCCATCCGCGCTCTTTACCAATACGGGTAAAGGTTTCGGCATAACCTGGGTAAAAATCAGCAATGGCTTCTTCTGTTGTTGGAGCAACATAACCTAAAGAATGCAAGCCTACTTTTAATTGCTCAGGTGCATGCCCTGCCCGCTTCCCAGCTTCGCGGTATAAATCTACTAAAGGCCTAAAGCGATGGGTTTCGCCACCAATTACTGCTACCATTAAAGGCAAACCCAAGGTGCCAGCACGCACAAAAGATTCAGGTGTGCCACCTACGCCTAACCAAATAGGTAATTGTTTTTGTAAGGGACGAGGATACACCGCTTGGTTGTTTAAAGCGGCTCTAAATTTTCCCGTCCAGTTAACTGTTTCGTTATTGCGTATGTTTAATAAGAGGTCGAGCTTTTCGGTAAACACCGCATCATAGTCGTGCAAGTTATAACCAAACAAAGGAAAGGCTTCGGTGAAGGAACCACGGCCTACAACTATTTCGGCGCGCCCTTTAGAAATTAAATCGAGCGTGGCAAAATTTTGAAACACGCGTACAGGGTCGGCAGCACTTAATACGGTTACAGCACTAGTTAACTTAATGCGTTTAGTGCGTGCAGCCCCAGCCGCCAAAATCATAGTGGGTGCAGAATCTAAAAACTCTTTGCGGTGGTGTTCACCAATACCAAACACATCCAGTCCTGCTTTGTCGGCGCACTCCATGCGTTCTAATAAGTGTTCTAAAGCGTCCGCGCTTTTAGCACCAGTATGTATATCGGTACCCACCGAAGCGGAGGCAAAACTATCTATTCCTATTTCTATCATGCTATGTAATTTAAGATAACAAAGGTACATTATAAAATAGCTTTCGCATAGTTGGTATACTTTAGTAAAGCAATGAACAGAAGTGTCTATTGGATAAATAGGGTTAGAGAATAACCAATGTTTTTTGTATGGCTTGTTTTAGTTTTTTATCAAGCTGTACTTCGCCTGCGTAATGGTTCCAATGGCTGACTACTTCTGCAATTTGCTTAATGATCGTCTCTGCTTTTTTTACATTCATTTGCTTCGCTACTTCTAGTAAATCTGCTTTCGTGATATCTGTTCGTTTGCCATTAATACTTAAGGCATGTTGGCTAACCCATTCGCTACCTGGCCTATAAGCATGGCATACATCATAAGCAGGCGAAAGTTTCCATGTTCCTTTTTTATCCATTAAAAACGTAAAGTTTTTAGTATGGTCATCACAATTGCGCGCCATCACATTAAACACCATTCTTCGGTATAATTGCTCTGCTTGCGGATATGGCAACCCAAGCATTCGCATGGTTTCAAATAATTGTTCGTAGCTATATAAATGAATATCGTTAAAATCGAAATGCTGCATGGCACAAAAACTTTGTACATGTAGTTTTTCTTTTCCGTTTTCGCGATCAAATCTTTTGGTCATAAAATGAGCTCTTCCATTTTCTTCAAGCAAGCGGCATTCCGTCATTTCAATACCTACCTCTTTTGCCATTAAGTAATAAGCCATTTCTACGCGCCCGTATCCACTGGATGCACCAAATTGTACATCGGTTACACCATCAAACTTTATGAGCCAATGCGTAAATCCTTTTGGTGCATTGGCTTGGCCGCTTCTCACCTCATTAGTTTTTGGATTATATGCGATAACAGCTTTAGCTCTGGCACCACCAGCTGATGTTCCAATTTTTAAAATATCTAATAACGCTTTTTCTTCGTCAGCTTTTAAGTTTACATTAAAACTTTTTTTACCGGCTAATATTTTTTCGGCTACATCCACCAAATTACTGATTTCAATTTTGCTGGATGTGTTTGGTGTTTTTTGTGTAACTGGTTCAAATTCTAAAGCGCCCATACCGCGTTGACCAATAAAACAAAGTGTTTCTACTGGGTTTAAACTATCCGAAGCTCTACCATTTCGGGTAAGCCACATATTAATTAAGGCATTACCATATTTATCAGGTAACACATCAGCCAGTAAGCCCGGTAGACCTCTAAATGTTTTTATATCTCTGAGTTCATTAAATGTAAATATTCTTTTATTTGCCTGGTCTATCGGCATTTTAATTGGGGCAAGATTCCAGTTGTGTTTTAAAAACGAACGATCATATTCAAAAGATCCTAAACCGGTAGTTGAATCCCAGGCAATAGCTCCCACGCGTTGATTCCAAATATTTATAAAAGCGGTTGTGATCATTACCAGTTAGATTTATTTTTTTTCATACGCTGAGTTAGTGGAAGCTTTGTTTTGGAAGCTCTCTTTCGTTTTGATTGTTCTAGTTCAGCCAATTGAATAGGACTTAATTGCTGCTGAATTTCAAACTGTTTGATGACATGCAACAAATTTAAGGCTCTTAGCAATTGAATAAACGTAATCATGTTTGCTCGTTTTCCTTTTTCAAATTCTACTAAAGTAGAGCGATTAATACCAGCTTCAGTAGCTAATTGAGATTGTGTTTTATTTTGTTCTAATCGATGATACTTAATAAAATTGCTTATCGTTTCTACAATTGCATTATCACTCATGGAATTAATAGACATGTTGGCATTATCCATCATTATATTCTTATATTTAGTTTAATGTTGGTTATTTACAACAAATTTATAAAAAATAATTGAATTTTTAGCTAATATCATGTTGTTTTTTGATTATGGTACAAAAAAGTAAAAACAAACTATTTACTCCATCCATTTGCAGCTTGCCTAACTTCAGGAAGAGCCAATC
>JAEUTR010000619.1 GCA_016787365.1 Bacteroidia bacterium | reverse complement strand
TACACCGGAAAAAAAATATTGCAAAAAGAAAATGTGACTCAATTACAGCTTGATGATTTTCATCCCGGCATCTATTTTATAAATGTTCAGCAAAACAATCAAAGTTGGAATACTAAAATTATTAAACAGTAAATTGGATTTAATGCTTAGTCAGTTTATGAAAATTGAACTAGTTGTATAAAAAATACAGTATTACTGTCCAAATAGAGAAAAAGAAAACACCTAAATACACATCACTTAAATGTTGCTTTAAATCTTTTTTAATAATTGCTCTATATAATATCCAGATTATATAAGCGATAAATAGTATTGGTATTACAAATGCTCTCATCATCTATATCAATTCCATTTGATATAAATCTAAATCCTTGCCCCAGTGGTCTTTTTCGTAAGCCACAGTTTTAAAGCCGTATTTTTCAAAAAACTGAAAGGTGTGTTGGGTAGTACCTAATGCTATTTTAATGCCCGGATAAATTTCTTTAGCCTGAATAATACGATGTAATAAGAGTTCTTTACCCAAACCTTCTTTATGGTGTTTATTATCTACCATTCCCCAAGTCATAATTACATGAGGTACGTTGGTATATTCAGTTGGTTGGTTTAGTGCTATTCCGCCACAACCAACAATATCATCATTTTTAAATATTACGGAATAAGGTCCACGCTCTAGCGCATCCCTGTCCAAAAAAGCATCAAATAATTGAACTTCTTCTTCGGCAAAATACAAAGGCATATTGCTTTTAAAAATGGCAAGCAATTGGTTTTTGTATTCGGGTAAATATGGCTTAATGGTTATCAATTACTTTAGGTACTTTAAAATAATCCGAATCTTTTTTCGGAGCGTTTTTCAATGCTTCTTTTTGAGTCAGCGTTTCTTTAGGTTCATCTTCACGCATTACATTTTTCTCATCCGTCATGTAAATTAATGGGTCAACACCATCGGTATCCATTTCGTTAAGCTTATCTACAAAAGCCAACATGCGATTCATATCGTTTAAGATTTCTGCTTTACCTTCTTCATTAAACTCCAATCGAGCTAAATGTGCTACTTCATCTACTGTTTTAATATCAATTTTTTGTGCCATTGTATTCGTGTAAAGTGTCGTTTATTAATTTAAAAACCCTGTCTCGCAAATCTACTAAATTTTCTTCAGTCATGCCTTTGGTTTCAATAGGTTCCAAAACAACTGTTTTGGCTACTCCAAAACAACCGTAACTTTTAAAATAACCTCCATTTTGTAATAATTTCCAGTTATTTAGGTTTACTACGGGTACAATTGGCACTTGCTTGTCAATGGCTAATTTAAAAGCACCATTTTTAAAAGGTTTTAATTTGCCAAAACTCGAAATGGTTCCTTCGGGATAAATCACCATACTACGACCTTTATCAATTTCGTCCCCAGCCCTTGTAAAAGCACGGTGCGAATCTTTAATACTCTTGCGATTTACGGTAATATCCATTCCCTTAAAAAAAGTTTTAAATAAAGGCGCTTTCAGTAACTCAACTTTCCCCATGTATAAAGCTAAATGATCAATATAAAATGTACTTAATACAATATCCAAATAAGAAGTGTGATTACCTACAAACACGCAAGGTTGTGGCATTTTTTTAGATTTGGATTTATAAATAATAACCGGAATAATGCCTGATAGATAAGCTATACAACCTGACCAAAAACGTTTAATTTTAAAAGCAGTGTCTAAACGCTGGGTTTTAATTGTATAAAAAAATAATGGGTATAAAATAATGAGCGTTAATACAAACTCAAAGAAAAACCATGTTTTCCAGATTGGGGCAAATATAAATTTAATAGTTTTCAAGGGCACCAAGATACAAAAATAAGTTTTAAGATTTAAGGATTCTGGTTTATGACTGTAGTTTATATAAACCTAAAAAATGTTACTTTTACTGAAAATATAAACACCGTTGCTAAATCCTGTTACCATAAAACTTACCGATGCCGGCAAAAAATTTGGCAGAGAATGGATTTTCAGAAATGTCTCTCTGGATATTTCTTCCGGACAAAAAATAGCGATTCTTGGATTAAATGGTTCCGGAAAATCTACTTTATTACAAGCTTTAACGGGTTATTTAACCTTAAATGAAGGTGAACTCACCTACTCCACTCATGATAAAAACATTGATAGCGAAAACCAATACTCCTTCATCAGTTTAGCTTCGCCTTATTTAGAACTGGTAGAAGATTTTACTTTACAAGAACAAATAGCACATACTCAAATTTATAAACCATTTTTAAATAGTTTAAACGTAGCTCAAATTGTTGAATTATCTGGTTTGGGAGCGCATAAAGATAAATTCATTAAATTATTTTCGAGTGGTATGAAGCAGCGTTTAAAATTAACCTTAGCTATTTTAGCCGATGCTCCTGTTTTATTTTTAGATGAACCTACTACTAATTTAGATGCGACGGTTATTGACTGGTATAAATATATGATTAATACTTATGCTCTGCACAAAACCATTATAGTTTGTTCTAACTCTATCAAAGACGAATATGCTTTTTGCGACAAAGTAATTAGCATGGAAGATTTTAAGAAGTGATTTTTAATAGATTGCAGATAGCGCTCATTAGTATAATTCATGATGATTTTATCCGCGCTAAAACATAACTATCTGTTTCATCGGCGTTCCATTTTTTAAACACAATACAAATGAAAAAACTTTTTCTTATTCGTCATGCTAAATCGGATTGGACAAACCCCGAACTAAAAGACATTGAACGTTATTTAAACGAACGTGGCTATAGCAATGCTAATAGGATGAGTTCGACATTTAACTATACTCCGGATTTAATAATTTCCAGTCCTGCTATCAGAGCCATTAGCACAGCTTTAATTTTTGCTAGAAACATGCATTACAATGCCAATAACATTTGTATCAAACAAGAGTTATACGAATCATCCGTACAGGATTATCTATCCGTTATTAAGGCTATAGATAACCAATTTGAAACAGTTATGTTATTTGCACACAACCCCACCATTACCGATGTGGCACAACACCTAACGCAAGCCTTACCCATGGAAATGCCTACTTGTGGTATCGTCGGTATTAGTTTTGATGTATCTGATTGGAAAAAAATTGAACAAGGCGAACTATTTTTGTTTGATTATCCTAAAAAATAAAAAAGAGTCCGTTGGTTGCGGACTCTTTTTTTGTTTTAATTACCTTCTCCTTTATACACCGGTTTGATTTTTAATGGGATGTATAAACCAAAGGTTAAGGTTGCATAAAAATTATTTATATTAATAGGTAGTGTTGCTTTAGGATCTTTAACAGGAGCTTTAGGACCAGGTCTGTTTCCAAACTCAAATTTAGTACTGAATCCTTGCTCTTTTGGTTTACGCCAAACCCATCCCATACGCCAGCCTAAATAACTGATTTTATCATACTTCACGGTATACGTTTCACCACTTCCTGCTTTAAAGTCTTTGATAAAAACAGCCGGAGCTAAAATCGCGTCAATATAAAAATCAGAATACATTTTATTTTGACGATATCCCCAACCATCCACATCAATTGCTAACTGCACAATA
>JAEUTR010000617.1 GCA_016787365.1 Bacteroidia bacterium | reverse complement strand
TATTTAAACTAAATTGTTATGAAAAAAAGATTAAATAACGTCATTATTATTCCAATCTCGTGAGGGAAAGGTATTGTTATGATAACAACTGAGCCTTTCTGACGAGAAAGGCTTTTTTATTTATTAATAATTTATAATCATAAAAAATAAAACAATGTATTACAACGACAACACAGTAGTTTTCTTTAACGGAGAATGGGTAAAAGCAAAAGATTTAATGGTAAGTCCGTATGTGCAAGTAATGCACTATGGTAGCGGCGTATTTGAAGGCATACGTTCCTACGCAACGCCAGATGGAACTAGAATCTTTAAATCAAAGGAACATTACGAAAGACTTTTGTTTTCGGCAGAAAAAATGTACTTGAAGGTAAATTACACGGCCGAGGAATTCACCGCTTTAACTTATCAATTATTGGAAAAGAATAATTTAAGCAATGCCTATATCCGTCCCCTTATATTTGCTGGTACTAATATGTCGTTAACACCAACAGATGAAGTGCATGTGATGTTGTGTGCTTGGGAGTGGGGAAAATATTTAGGAAATAAAATGCTTGATGTTATGACGTCTTCTTATCAACGGCCAAATCCTAAGTCTTGTCATGTGGAAGCTAAAGTAACTGGTCATTATGTAAATTCAATATTAGCAACCACAGAGGCTAAGAATAAAGGTTTTGATGAAGCTTTATTATTAGATGCAAACGGTAACGTAGCTGAAGGGCCAGGGGCGAATTTCTTTTTCGAGAAAGATGAAGTATTATATACATCTCCGTTAGGAAATATACTGCCAGGAATAACCCGTGCTACGATGTTTGAATTATGTGATGAATTGGGATTTAAGTTGGTGGAAAAATATTTCACCCCCGAAGAAGTGAAAGGTGCGGATAGTGCTTTCTTTACTGGTACTGCAGCAGAAGTGGCAGGCATAGCATCTTTAGATAAAGTTCCCTTTAAATTGAAATGGGAAGATTCAATGGGTTCTGTTCTTCAAGCAAAATATGCTCGCCGTGTGGCATTTAACGAATATGGAAATTTTTCATTAGTATAAAAATAATCTTACTCCATTTTTGTCACTTCGAGCGAAGTCGAGAAGCAAAAAAAATAAAATAATAAACATGGAATTAAATCGCTATAGTAAAACAGTTACTCAGGATGAGTCTCAACCAGCTTCTCAAGCTATGCTATACGGCATAGGTTTAACAGAAGAGGATATGAAAAAGCCACAAGTGGGCATCGCTTCTACTTGGTATGAAGGGAATACTTGTAACATGCACTTAAATGGATTATCGGCTTTTGTTAAAAACGGTGTGTGTAAAAATGATATGGTAGGTTTGCAATTTAATACGATTGGCATAAGTGACGGAATTACCAATGGAACAGAAGGCATGCGTTACTCGTTAGTATCTCGCGAAATCATTGCTGATTCTGTTGAAGCGGTAACTGCGGCGCATTATTATGATGGCTTAATAACGGTAGCAGGTTGCGATAAAAATATGCCAGGGGTTACTATGGCAATGATACGTGTGAATAGACCATCCATCATGGTTTATGGCGGCACTATAGCTTCTGGAAATTATAAGGGTAAAAAATTAAATATCGTTTCCGCATTTGAAGCTTTAGGAGAAAAATATGCTGGTAAAATATCGGAAGAAGATTTTAAAGGAGTTGTAAAAAATGCGTGCCCTGGGGCTGGCGCTTGTGGTGGTATGTACACGGCAAACACTATGTCATCTGCCATAGAAGCGTTAGGATTAAGTTTGCCTTATAGCTCGTCGAACCCTGCTTTGAGTGAGGAAAAAAAAGAAGAGTGTTTAAAAGCAGGAGAGTATTTAAAAGTTCTATTAGAAAAAAACATAAAACCATCAGATATATTATCTAAAAAAGCGTTTGAAAATGCATTAACAGTAGTAGTTGTATTAGGTGGTTCAACCAATGCAGTGTTGCATTTATTAGCAATGGCTAAAACAGCAAATGTTGATTTTACATTAGACGACGTTACTAGAGTAAATGCAAAAACGCCAGTGCTTGCAGATTTAAAACCAAGTGGGAAATACTTAATGGAAGATGTATTTGCCATTGGAGGTGTGCCAGCCGTGATGAAATATTTATTGCAACAAGGCTTGTTACATGGAGATTGCTTAACAGTAACCGGAAAGACCATCAAAGAAAATTTAGGTGAAGTAAATGCACTACCAGAAGGGCAAGATGTGATATTGCCAGTGACTAATCCGGTTAAAGCAAACGGACATTTAAGAATATTATATGGCAATCTTGCTCCAGAAGGTTCTGTTGCAAAAATCACTGGAAAAGAAGGCGAATCATTTACAGGACCAGCCATCGTTTTTGAAAATGAATTTGATTGTATCAAAGGAATACGCGAAGGAAAAGTAAAAGCAGGACAAGTATTGGTTATCCGAAATGAAGGGCCAAAAGGTGGTCCAGGAATGCCAGAAATGCTAAAACCAACTTCTGCACTAATAGGTGCAGGTTTAGGAAATAGCGTCGCATTAATTACTGACGGTCGTTTTTCTGGAGGCACACATGGATTTGTAGTTGGTCATGTTAGTCCTGAAGCATTTGATGGTGGACCAATAGCCTTAGTGAAAGATGGAGATGTGATAACCATAGATGCAGTCAGTAATAAAATTGATGTTCAATTATCAAACGAGGAGTTAGCTGAAAGAAAAAAACAATGGCGACAACCTGAATTGAAAGTAAAATTCGGTGTATTATATAAATATGCTAAGCAAGTTAGTTCAGCTAGTAAGGGTTGTTTAACAGATATATAATAGTTCCATAAGACTTGTCAGTTCTGGCTGTCACCCTGAGCGGAGTCGAAGGGCGAAAACAAAAAATAGAATTTTAAAATGAAAAAACATAATAAATATCAAACAGAAGTAACAGGTGCAGAAGCAGTAATATTATCATTGCTTGATGCTCAGGTAACAGATGTGTTCGGTTATCCCGGAGGTGCTATCATGCCTGTATATGATGCATTATATGATTACATGGATCAATTAAATCATTATTTGGTTCGCCATGAACAAGGTGCTACACATGCCGCGCAAGGTTATTCAAGAGTATCTGGAAAACCGGGAGTTGTATTTGCAACATCAGGACCAGGTGCTACAAATCTAATAACAGGAATAGCAGATGCACAAATAGATTCTACACCTTTAGTTTGTATAACAGGACAAGTACATTCACACTTATTAGGAACCGATGCTTTTCAGGAAACAGATGTGGTTGGTATATCAATGCCAGTGACGAAATGGAATATACAAGTAACCAAAGCTGAAGATATAGCACCAGCTATTGCGAAAGCATTTTATATTGCTACATCAGGACGTCCAGGTCCTGTATTAGTTGATATCACAAAAGATGCACAATTTGGGAAAACAAAATATGTTTATGAGAAATGTGAGAGCATCCGAAGTTATTTTCCCTACCCTAAAGTTAATGAAGAGGAAGTTTCAAAAGCTGCTGAATTAATCAATAACGCTCAGCGTCCTTATATATTATGTGGTCACGGTGTATTATTGTCTGGTGCTGAAAGACAGCTGTTAGGCTTAGCAGAAAAAGCGAACATACCAGTAGCTTCAACCTTATTAGGCTTAGGAGCTTTTCCTCCTACAAACCCTTTATATGTTGGTTATTTAGGTATGCATGGTAATTATGGTCCAAATTTATTAACGAATGAATGCGATGTTTTAATTGCTATAGGAATGCGTTTTGATGATCGTGTAACGGGTAATGTTGGTAAATATGCTAAACAAGCTAAAGTGGTTCATTTTGAAATCGATCCATCTGAAGTTAATAAAATCATACATGCAGATGTAGCTGTATTAGGTGATGCGAAAGAAGCTTTAGAGTTATTGTTGCCAAAAATAAAATCTCAAAAACATTCTCTATGGTTACAAAAATTTACAGATTGTACTAAAGTAGAATTTGAAAAGGTTGTAAAAAATGCGGTTAGTCCTACAACTGAAAAATTAAGAATGGCAGAAGTGATACATCAGTTTCATCAATTAAGTGAAGGGAATGCTATTGTTGTAACGGATGTTGGACAGCATCAAATGATCACCTCTCGTTACTATAAATTTAATCAGCCAAACCATAATGTCACTTCTGGTGGATTGGGAACTATGGGGTTTGGATTACCTGCAGCAGTTGGCGCTAAAGTAGCACAACCAAACAAAGAAGTGGTAGCGGTTTTAGGTGATGGTGGTTTTCAGATGACGATACAGGAATTAGGAACCATCATGCAAAGTAATATTCCTGTAAAGATTTTAGTGTTGAATAATAATTTCTTAGGAATGGTTCGTCAATGGCAACAGTTATTTTTTGACAGACGCTATTCGTTTACTGAAATGAAAAATCCAAATTTTGTAGCAATCGCAAATGGCTATAATATCAAAGGAAGAAAAGTAACTGAAAGAAAAGATTTAAACGAAGCATTGAAAGAAATGTATGAATCGAAAGAAGCGTATTTGTTAGAGGTTGTAGTAGAAAACGAAGAAAACGTTTTCCCAATGATTACAACAGGTGCTAGTGTTTCAGAAATAATATTAGAATAAACATCATGGAAAATACATACACATTATCTGTTTTTACAGAAGATAAAATAGGTTTATTAAATAGAATCACCATCATCTTCACAAGAAGACATATTAATATCGAAAGTATCACAGCAAGCGAAAGTGAAGTAAAAGGAATTTACCGATATACTATTGTGGTTACTGTTTCTCAAGAACAAGTTGAAAAATTAGTTGGGCAAAT